>CAJXQX010000002.1 GCA_913058185.1 uncultured Verrucomicrobiota bacterium | reverse complement strand
AGCAAGGGTTTTAAGGGCGGTTCTACGGGTAATGGGGTCAGACACAGAGTAAGCAAAAGCGCAATTTCGCGGTGATTCCAGACCAGAATGTCACGTCCTATTGAAAGGATTGAGTCGGATCCCTTAAATTGGAGCGAAGTTGGGCAGCCCCGGCCAAACGAAAAGCCCGATCCAGAGGATCGGGCTTCGAAAGAAAGGAGAGGAGCGGTTAGCCTTAGTAAAGCTTCACGTAGCTGTTCCGGCGGAGGCGTTCGAGCCAGGCTTCCTGGGTCCGGCGAGCTTCACGAGAGATCAGAACACGTTCGATTTGCTCACGCACACTGTTGATCTCCTGATTGCCCGCATATTTGCGATCTTCGGCGTGGAGGAGGAAAATGCCTTCGGGTAGTAGAATCGGGCGGGTGGTCTCACCTTTGGCGAGTTCGAAAAGTGGATCGGAGAATTCGGGTTTCAGGCCCGAGCGATCGAGCCATCCCCAATCACCGCCGCGGGATCGACGCGAATCTTCGGAAACTTCTTTGGCAATATCGGCGAACTCGTGGCCTACATCGACCCGGGCCTGCACCCGAGCGGCTAGAGCGATTAAGTCACGATCAACCCGGCCATCTTTACGTTGGAACTGAATCAGGCGAAGTTGGACGGAGTCTTCTTGGTAGAACTCGGCCTCATTCTCGTCATAAAATTCTTGGACCTGCACTGGGGAAACGACGGTGGAGGATTTCCGTTTCTGACTCCGCATGTAGTTGTAAATGATATCTTCTTCAACTTCCCGGCGGTAGTCACGGAGGGTGAGTCCACGGGAGCGGAGATAAGCGAGAAACTTGGAGCGATCACCTTCGAACTCGTTGATGATGTTTTCATCCACGGCGTTATCGACGTAGCTGGATGGAATCCGTCGCTTTTCGTCGCTGTAGAAGTCTTTTACGATGAGAACTCTATCCACCATTTGCTGAATCGTGTCATCTTGGAGAGCCTCGAGACGTTGATTGAACTCATCCTCATTACGAGCGGATCGCTGTAACTCGGGGATCAACGGTGAGATCTCACGACGGATGTCATCGACCGTGATGATTTTACCTTCGGCTACGGCGGCGATGCCGTTGGCAAATCGCATATTCGAATCGCCAATGGGGGCGGCTGGGGAAGCGGGTTGCGCACTGAGAGATGAAGCGAGGGTCAAGACACCCGCGATGGCAGTCAAACGAGCACGGATTGGGGATGAGTTAGGGGGCGTCATGGATGCGTCAAATTGTCGAGAAACGTAGCTATTTCGGTCAAACGTAGAAGGGCAGTGGGAGCGGTCAACCTCGGAAACCGGTTCCCGTGCATGACCCAGTCATCTCGGCTACCACCGGCCCGTAGGCACTTGAGTTTAGAATTACTGCTCTCGACTGACCCAATCCCCTTTTGTTCCGCCCGAACGCGGATTTCTGTGACCGCTATGAGGGCCCGCACTTCATCGCCGAACGTTCCAAAGCGGTCTTTGAGATCAGATTCGAGCTGGATTAGGTCTTCGAGCGAGCCCGCCATGGCCAATCGGCGGTAGAAATCGATTCGCAAGCGGGTCTCGTTGATATAACCGGCCGGGAGGCGGGCCTGGATGGATTCGATGGTCAATACGCCACTGGCAGCGTGTTCAGCGTCCCGAAGGGCGGTGTAGCCATCCTGATGCTTGCCGTACCGTCCACTATTGGGATTCCCATCGCCGACGAATACGAAATCGAGTTTCACTGTCGCGCGGATCGCAGCGGCCTGTTTTTCGCCCTTCAGGCGGGCTACGGACTGCCGCAGCAATTGGCAGTAGAGCTCAAATCCGACCCCGACGATATGACCGCTTTGCTCGGAGCCGAGCAGGTTGCCCGCTCCCCGCAGTTCCAAATCCCGCATTGCGATGCGGAATCCGGCCCCCAGCTGAGTGTGGGCTCTCATGGCGTTGAGTCGCTCGCGTGCGAGTTCGACGAGACGCGTGTGACGGTGCAGTAGCAGGTAGGCGTAGGCCTGGTGTTTAAATCGACCAACGCGGCCACGAAGTTGGTAAAGTTGGGACAGACCGAAACGGTCGGCCCCTTCGATAATGATCGTATTGCAGTTGGGGATATCGAGACCGCTCTCAATGATCGTCGTGCAAACCAGCATCTGATGGTCCCCGGCTACGAATTCCGTCATGACCTTTTCGAGAGACTTTTCGTCCATTTGGCCGTGCCCCACCGCTATTTTTATCTCCGGCATGAGTTGGGCCAGATGGGCCGCGACCAGTTCGATCGTTTGAACGCGATTGTGCAGATAGAATACCTGCCCGCCGCGAGCAATCTCCCGCCGCACGGCATCGACGACGAGTTTGTCGTCGTAGGTCTTCACGATCGTTTGAATGGGGTGCCGGTTGGTTGGTGCCGTTTCAATGACACTCATATCTCGAGCTCCGGTCATCGCCATGTAAAGGGTGCGAGGAATGGGAGTGGCGCTCATCGATAACACATCGATTGAGGCACGCATGTCTTTGAACCGCTCCTTGTGCTTCACGCCGAAGCGTTGTTCCTCATCAATCACGACCAAGCCAAGGTCTTTGAAGACGACATCCTTTTGGAGGATACGATGGGTTCCGATTACAATATCGACTTGTCCGGCAGTGGTCTCGGCGATGATCGTTTTCTGCTGTTTGGCCGTGCGGAAGCGGCTGAGCATCTCGATCGCAATGGGGTAACTGGCCATGCGTTCGCGGAACGTGTTGAGGTGCTGTTGGGCGAGCACGGTGGTGGGCACAAGGATAGCGACCTGTTTGCCGCCCTGCACGGCTTTGAAAGCGGCTCGGATGGCTACTTCGGTTTTACCAAAACCGACATCACCGCAAATGAGACGATCCATGGGCTGGGCTCGTTCAAGATCCGATTTGGCTTCATTGATGGCGCGAAGTTGATCGATCGTCTCGTTGTAAGGAAACGCTCCTTCAAACTCCTGTTGCCAATCCGTATCCGGCGGATGAGCGAAGCCAGGTTGAGCTTCGCGGGCGGCTTGAATGCGCAGGAGCTCGGCCGCGAGATCGATGGTGGAGCGTTCGGCGGCTTTGCGGGCTTTCTCCCACCGTTGCGTGCCGATCCGACCGAGCTTGGGTTTGCTTTTACTCAGACCGACGTAGCGGCTGATGAGGTGGGATTCCTGTAAGGGGACGTGCAGGGTGACGTCGTCATCGAACTCGAGAGAGATGACCTCGCGCGTGCCGTCTCGCGTATCCAACTTGGAGAGCCCCCGGAAGTGCGCGATACCATGTTGCAAGTGGACGACAAAATCTCCCTCCACAAGGTCAGCAAAATCAAGGAGCTGATCCACTTGAGCCCGTTGCACCAAGGCGCGCTTGTTGGGGGTCGAGCGTCGCGGTCTTTGGCGGCCGAATACTTCGGTTTCAGATACCACGATGAGGCCGATTATTTTCTTGCCAAATCCTTTCCAATGCAGCGCGGCTGAATCGCGAAACGTGATGCGAAAACCTTCGTTGATGGAACCGGTGGTGAAGGCGGGTAGCAATTTGCTCAACCCAGGTTCTTCGCGAAGGATTTCGTTGATGCGTTGCTCTTCCGCTTTCTTCGCGACCACAAACCGGACGGCGTAGTGGGCCTTTTCCCACAATACGACTTGTTGCAAGAACTCGAGACGCGCGTCGGCTTCGGCATGGAGGCGATCCTGCGCGACGAGTCCGTCCGTGGGATAGCGACGATGGTGGACCAGGCTTTCGGAGTTCCAGGTGGTGGTGGTGTCGTCATCGGGCGAGAACCAGAGGGATGATTCATCGAGGTCCTGTAATCCGGTGAGTGATACACTTCGTTTGAGAATCGCCGCAAAATTATCGTGGGGAGATTTTTCCGACTGCTCGGCCAAGCTGCTCATCGCTGTTTCGATGCCGGTCGGTTCGATCATGACCAGGGCCGTGCCGGCCGAGAGGTAGTCGGACAATCCGCTGCGGGCGGCATCGAGTTTCAATCGGGGCGAGGCACTTAACGTGATGACGGTAACGCTCACGCCCGAGCGCTGATTGACGGGATCAAATGCGCGGATTTCTTCTAACTCGTCTCCAAAGAAATCGAGCCGGTAGGGTTCGTTGGCGGTGACGGGATAAACATCGATCAAACCACCGCGAATGGCGTATTGACCGGGAGCTTCGCAAAGCGCTTCGGAATCATAGTCGAGGGTATGTAGTTTCTCGAGGAGTGATTTGTAGCCGATGCTTGAGCCGGGTTTAATCTCGAACTCATTTTCGGCGAATTTCTCCAGTGCTGGCACCGATTGAACCACCGCTCCGGGGAATGAAACGACCACCAGTAAGGGAGCCTTGCGATGCGCTTTGGTATGCGCTCGCGTGGCTCTGAGCTTGGACAGGACGGTTGTGCGATCCGCAGAAGCGGCAAATGCTTCGCGCATGTCGGCGTCGGTGGCCATGGACTGAGGCAGCACGACGATGTCGAGCTCGACTGATCCGGTGCTCGATTCGTGGTGAAATAGCGCAACGTCCTCGGCGATTTGCTCCGCGATCTTTAAATCTGGGCACAGGATAAGATTCACCGGTGCATTCGCCGACTGGATCAACTCTGTCACGACAACCCCGCGAGCGGGTGGGCATACGCCGATTATTTGGCGAGTGGCAGCAGAAATTGAAGGCATGGCGCGGCTATCTCGGTGAGCGATTGAAAGGGGAGAGTCTCAAAAACCTAGGTCAGCAAGAGATCAGGCGAGTCCAGCGCATCACGCGCGGCTTCTTCTTCGGCCGCTTTTTTAGAGGAGCCGCGACCGGTGCCAATCAGACGGTCTTGCAGGAAAACTTGGGCTTCGTATTCCCGCGCGTGATCATCGCCGGCAATGTGTTGAACAGCGTAACGAAGGGCTTCGTTTCCGAGGCCGGGTTGGACCTTTTCCTGGAGGCGCCCTTTGGGGTTCTCCTCCGGGATGACTTCATCAAGGCGCTTGGGCAGATCGCCGAAGAGATGGAGAATGACAGATTTGGCCTTTTCGAAATCACTGTCCGAAATGATAGCGCCAAGGAGGGCTTCAAAAGCGTCTTCGAGCGCGGAACTCTTTTCCCGACCTCCCGTGTCTTGTTCGGATTGAGAGAGTTTGAGTGCGTCACCTAACTCGATTTCTTTGGCGATCTTGGCGAGGTAGGTTCCGTTGGAAAGCGCGGCGCGGCGTTTACTGAGATCTCCTTCGCGACCTTGAGGGTATAACTCGAAGAGGTGTTCGGTCAGCGCGAGTTGAAGCACGGCGTCTCCCAGAAACTCAAGCCGTTGATTGCTATCCAGACCGTCAGGATGGTCTTGCAGCCAAGACGGGTGCGTTAGGGCAAGGTCAAGCAGGGTGGGATCGCGAAAACGATACGAGATTCTGGTTTGCAGTTGTTCGACGGGACTGTCCATGGGTTAGGAGGAAGCACTGGAGTAGCGACGAATGCCACGGCGAAAGACAGAGATTCCGAGGGTCAGCCAGGTCAGGGTTGAGCCCAGTATCCACGCGGTATCGGGTAGCGAAAATCCGGAGATTAAGGCCCGCGCCGGAGCGTTGCTGATGACGACGGTCGGAAGAATCCAAACAAAAATCACGTTGGCCACACCGCTAAAGGCTTGTTTGGGCAGGCGGGAGAACTCGTAAAGGGTGAAGTATCCGCCTTCGACGCCCTTGGTGCCGATTGTCCAGAAACTCACCGAGGCAAGTAGGAGCACGATGGCATAGCTACTGACCAGACCGCATCCTACGAACACCACGTAAATGGAGAGGTCTGCGAGTGACGGGGAAAGCTCCAGTTTCGAAGCGGAAAATAGCACGATGGCCAATGCGACCGAGACGTTCAGGAGACTGTCCAAATCTATCTTACGGGTGGAAACCATGAACAAGGGGTTGCCGGGTTGGGCGAGGAAGAAGTCGAAGTTTCCCGTGCGAATATTGCGGCCCATCTCGAATAGATTGCTCCAAAAGAATCCCATGAGCAGCCGTTGGATGAGCATGGAGGTGCCCACCAACAGCAGCATTTCGTATTGGCTCCAACCGGCGATAGAATCGGTGTGCTGATAAATCACCGCAATCGCCGCCACATTTACGCCCATCCAAAAGAATTCCACCAGCGACCACATGATGAAATCGCCGCGAAACATCATCGAACGCACGAGTGAGTAGCGGATCGAGGCGAGCCAGATTTTAAGATATTGCAGCACGAGAAATTGAGAAAAACCGAGATCGAGAACTATCCACCCACCGCGGTGTGTTCGCGTAAACCGCGACGCCATAGGAGTTGGGCGATGCCCAGAAGCGCGACGACCCAGAAGGCCTGAATGACCAGTCCCTGTTGGGCGGAAGCGTAATCAATGCGGCCGGTGAATATTGCCGCCGGAAAATACATCTGATAGTAATAGGGCAGGAACTGGGAGATGCGATAGATGGTCGCGGGGAGCAAATCCAAGGGGAAGATTTGTCCGCCCAGGAGCGTTTCGATCGTCATCGAAAGAATGACGAACGATTGAATTTCCAGGAACCAGAACGTGAGCATCCCGAAAATGTAAGCGATGGTGAATTGGATGAGGGCCGACATGAAAGCGGCGGGAAGGCCGAGGACCAGTCGCCAGACCTCATCGGGGAAAGTAATAAATTCCCCAATCAGCGGGAGGGCCAAAAGGAGGGGGATGAGCGCCAGCAATCCGGAGACCAGTCGAGCGGCAACAAAGATGGTGAATCGATAGACAAAATAATTGATCGGCTTGGTCAGGAATTGGTTAATCAAACCACTGCGGATCTCTTCGCTGATTTCGTAGTCCTCGCTGAACGCCCCGATGAAAAACTGGAGAACCAGCAGAGTGACGAAGTAGGTGAGGGTCTGTTCGAGGCTAAATCCCCCGATCGTGGTTTCGCCCTGGTAGGCGGCTCTCCATAATATGAATACAAACGCGAGGTGGATCAGCGAGAACGCTGCGCGCATGGCGAAATTCCACCGATAGACAATGTTGCTCTGCAGCCCCACGCTGAAGACGTGGCGGTATTTGGCGATGAGCAGACGCATTGGCAGTGAGCCCGAGTTAGGAATCAGCCAAACCGAATCGGGCGATGATCTCGTCACCCAACTCGCGATAGGCTATCGCACCGGATGAACTATTGTCGTAATCGAAGATCGTTTTGCCGAAACTGGGTGCCTCACTGAGACGAACGGAACGAGGAATCAACGTTTTGAAAATCTTGTCTGGAAGATGGGAGCGCACTTCGTCCACCACTTGTTTGGCGAGGTTGGTCCGACCGTCATACATGGTCATGACGATGCCGCCCAGGTTGAGGTCGTTGTTCAGGCCAGCGTCGCGGATGCGGTCGACGTTGCGTAAGATTTGGCCCAGACCCTCGAGCGCCATGTATTCGGACTGAAGCGCGATTAGAAGTTGGTCGGCGGCGGCCAGACTGTTCATCGAGAGCATCCCCATAGAGGGCGGGCAATCGATGATGATGGCGCGGTAGCCGTTGCTCGCTTTCAGCGGAGCGAGAATAGTGGACAGGCGCGTCAGGTAGTTCTCGGTCTGCGCCAGCTCTACTTCGGCGGCCGCCAGATCTTCCTCACTGGGGATGAGGGCCAGATGTTCGTAGGCGGTCGGCACGATCATCTCGAACACGCTACCCTCACCATTCAAGGGACCGTAGAGACTGCGGCCTTCCTGCTTCTCGACTCCGACCGCGCTCGTGGCGTTGGCCTGCGGATCCAAGTCGATCAGAAGGGTGTGGATTTTCCGAGCGGCGAGGGCGGCTGCAAGATTTACAGCGGTGGTCGTTTTGCCGACGCCGCCCTTTTGATTGGCAATAGTGAAAATAGTAGTGGGCATCGAATTGAGTTAATCAGAGGAAACCAGCCTTGATCCAAAATACACCAAAAAGTGCAGTGTTTAGGCTCAAGTTGGTTAACGGATGACGAAAGTGGATTTGAAATAGGCTGCGTTTACGGTGGGGAGGGGAGGGGAGACTGTCCACGGTGCCTCTTCGGTTTTAATGAAGAACTTTCCCGCTAGGATCACCCGGTAATAACGTCTGCCTTCCTAAATGATTCGAAAAGTGCTCCCCCTCTTGTGCCTTTTGCTCGTTTGGATTCAGCCAGCCAGTGGCGAGGACTTCGTTCACCCTGGAGCCCTGAACTCCCGCGCGGTTTGCTGTTCGTGGTGATCCTGCGTGGTGGTTTACGTTGTCAAACCCGGGCGTTAGTTCACCGTTTTCCTCAACTTCGTGATTCGGAATTTGCCGGAATCCATCAGCGCTGACCAATTTATAACTGGAATCCTGTTATACACCTGCACCCCTACCTCAACCCCCACGCTCTATCAGCCCGCTAAAAACCAATTTCCGATCAGTAAGGGATCTCCCTTTCTTCGCCTTACGATTCATCTCATTTTGCATCGTTGCTAGCTTCTCATTGGCCGCGGATCGCCCGCATATCATAGTGCTCTTGGCGGATGATCTGGGGTGGGGAGATGTGAGTTATCACGGAGAGGGAGAAATCGCGACGCCTCATATCGATCGCCTGGCGGCTCGCGGCGCGCAGCTGGACCAATTCTACTCTCAGCCGGTTTGTTCTCCTACTCGAGCTGCCCTAATGACCGGGCGTTATCCGATACGTTATGGTATGCAGTGCGGCGTGGTGAAGCCCTGGGCTAGTCATGGTTTGTCTTTGGATGAACAGACCTTGGCCGACGGATTAAAAGCGGTGGGATACACGACGGCGGTGGCCGGGAAATGGCACTTGGGGCATGTTACGGCCGACTACCTTCCGTTGCAGCGCGGTTTCGATCTGCAGTATGGGCATTACAACGGAGCTTTGGATTACTTTACCCATGATCGGGATGGGGGACACGATTGGCATCGAAACGATCAGCCCGTTTACGAGGAAGGATACACCACGGATTTGGTTGGCCACGAAGCGGCAAAGATTATCGAGGCGCACGATCCGGAAAAGCCGCTGTTTCTTTATGTGCCCTTCAATGCACCTCACACGCCCCTACAGGCGACTGAAGCTCATCTCGAACGGAACGCGCACATCAAAGACAAAAACCGCCGCACTTTCGCGGCGATGGTTACGAATATGGATGACGCGATTGGCACGATTGTTGGAGCGGCAGATAAACACCTCTCGCGGGAAAATACCTTGATCGTTTTCTTTTCGGATAACGGAGGGATCGTTCGATTCGGTTCCAACGGGAAACTTCGGGACGGCAAAGGCACGCTTTACGAAGGTGGCGTTCGGGTGCCGGCAATCATGACTTGGGAGGGAACGGTCAAGGCCGGCGATGTGGTCGAGGCGCCGCTACACGTCGTTGATCTTTATCCCACCTTACTCGGGCTTGCGGGAAGTTCTCCCACCCAAGCACTGCCGCTCGATGGGAGGGATGCTTGGCCGACGATCAGCCAAGGGAAACAAAGCCCGCACGAATTTATTCTGTATAATCTAACCCCCTTTCATGGGGCCATTCGGATGGGGGATTGGAAACTGGTGCACAATGGTCAGGCGGGAGCGAATGCCTCCACCGCGACCGGTGAGGAAAGTTGGGAGCTATTCGATTTGAGCGTCGATCCCTATGAAAAGGATGACCTCAGCCTCAAACAACCTGAGGTGTTTCGGAAACTAAAAACAAAACTTACCGAATTATCCGGAGAAGCCGTTGCTCCGCATATTGCGCCAAGCTCCATTCCTAAGAAATTTTCCCCCCCGGTAATTTGGGGATGTTTCAGTTAGGCCTGTCTCAAGCTATCGCCTAGTATCTCGGCGTTGAGATGAATTGCATTTTGGACTAAGGAAGAGACCAAAGAATCGAATCCCCATGAAGCGTATATTAATTTCACTTACCCTTCTATTGTCGGGCGCCCTCTTCAGTCAGAGCGCCCCTCCCAATGTGCTATTTATTGCGATCGACGATCTGAACGACTGGGTGGGGTGCTTGGACAGTCATCCGCAGGTGAAGACTCCTCATATCGATGCCTTGGCGGAACGAGGGACCCTGTTCACGAACGCCCATTGCCAGGCTCCTCTCTGCAATCCCTCCCGGACGAGTGTGATGACGGGACTGCGCCCATCTACGACGGGTGTGTATGGCTTGGCCCCGTGGTTTCGGAAGGTAGATGAATGGAAGGATCTCGTAACCTTGCCGCAGCATTTTTCGAACGCGGGCTATCAAACTTATACGGTGGGAAAAATCTATCACGGGAGAGACTGGAACAGCCCGAAATTATCGGAATTCGATGTGGTGGCGAAGACGTCGGTCGGACTGATGCCAAAAACGAAGAGAGTGGCGACTCCTCGGGGTGGGCGCGGGATGGATTGGGCGGTTTACCCCTATGAGGAATCAGACCACAAAGACTGGAAGACCGCGAGTTGGGCGGTTGAGCAGCTGGATGCGAAACCGAAGGATCCGTTTTTTATGGCGGTGGGCTTCGCGCTGCCTCACGTGCCATTGTTAGCTACGCAGAAGTGGTTTGATATGTATCCAGAAGATGAAGTCGTTCTACCGCGAATGCTCTTGGATGATCGCTCGGACACCCCTCGTTTTAGTTGGTATCTTCACTGGAAGTTGCCGGAGCCGCGGCAGAAATTTCTGCTCGAGGAGGGAGAGCAGATTAAGATCGTGCAGGCTTACCTCGCCAGCGTGAGTTTTATCGATAGCCAAGTGGGCCGCGTGTTGGAGGCCTTGGAGAGAAATGAATTGGCGGATGATACGATCGTCGTTCTTTGGTCCGACCACGGTTATCATTTAGGTGAAAAGCAAATCACCGGAAAGAATACCCTCTGGGATCGGTCTGCTCGCGTGCCCTTGATATTTTCGGGACCAGGGGTAAAGGCTGGCCAACGTTCGGGTCGTCCGGCGGAGCTCTTGGACATGTATCCCACCCTAAGCGAATTGTGCGGCCTGGAGGTTCCCGATCACTTGGAGGGTCTCAGTTTGGCACCTCAATTGAAGCATGCGCAGGCTCCCCGAACGCGTCCTGCGATCACGACGCACAATCATGACAATCATGGCGTCCGAAGCGAACAGTGGCGCTACATTCGATACGCAGATGGGACGGAGGAGCTCTACGACATGGTCGAGGATCCTAATGAATTCACCAACGTGGCGAGCGACTCGCGTTACGCCGCCGAAAAACGGGCTCTCAGAAAGCAGCTTCCCAAGATCAATCGAAAGCCCGCGCCAGGCAGCGCCAAACGCATCCTCACCTATGAAGCAGGTGTTGCCAATTGGGAAGGCGAGGACATCGGCCCCCATGATGTAATTCCGGATTGAAGGAATGTATGGCAGGGTCCTGTTTCTAAACAAGGAGGCTGGATCAATGATGGTTGGACTGCGTCGAAGAATATCGCAGCCTCAAATCCTGAACTCGTTGCTCGGATAGCTGCTGAACTGCACTAGAATCAAGATTTCCATGGACCCATCTCAAAACTCCGTTCGCGTCATTGATGCTAGCCTTTACTTCCTTCCGGTGGAAATGAGGGTGCCACTCAAATTCGGCAGCCAAGTTCTCACTAAGGTGATTTGCGCCCGCGCCTGCGTGAAAATCGAGGGTTCGGATGGTCGCATTGCGACAGGATGGGGCGAAACGCCTCTTAACGTGGGCTGGGTTTGGCCGGCTGCGATTGATTACGACGAACGCGCCACCGCGTTGGAAGATTTTACCAGTGAACTGACGCGGGCGTTAAAGTCGTTCGATGTTTCGGGTCATGCGTTGGAGATTGGTCACGCGTTTATCGAGACGAGGTTGAATGAGCTACAAGCGAGTTTTAATACCGAGCGATCAGGAGATCACGCATTGCCGCATTTGGCTGCGCTGGTTTGTTTTTCCACGCTGGATATTGCGCTGCATGATGCCTTTGGGAACCTTCATGATCGACCTGTTTACGAAACCTACACCTCAGAGTTTCTGAACCAGGATCTGTCGCATTTTCTGGAACCGAGCGAAGTCTTCGAGGGGAAATACCCCGCTGATTTTTTAGCGACTCCGACCGAGCAGTTGCCGGTTTGGCATTTGGTAGGCGGCTTGGATCCCATTGCGGAAGCGGAACTGACGGGGGCTGAACCAGATGATGGATACCCCGTGCTACTGAGGGATTGGATCAAACGGGATGGCTTGAATTGTCTCAAAATCAAATTGAGAGGCGACAATGCGAGCTGGGACTATGAGCGCTTGGTCGCCATTGGTGAAATTGCGCTCGAGATGGATGTCGAATGGCTCACCACCGACTTCAATTGCGCGGTGACTAAAGTGGCCTACGTCAACAAGATCTTGGATCGATTGAAGGACGAGCATGCGCGCATTTACCAGTCCATCCTCTATGTCGAGCAACCCTTTCCCTACGACATCGAGGCCAATCAGATCGACGTCCATGGTGTTAGTGCCCGCAAGCCGCTCTTCATGGACGAAAGCGCTCACGATTGGAAACTGGTGCGTTTGGGACGTGAGCTCGGTTGGACGGGCGTTGCCCTCAAGACGTGCAAAACGCAAAGCGGCGCCTTGCTGAGTCTTTGTTGGGCCAAGGCCCATGGCATGACCTTGATGGTGCAGGATCTAACGAACCCGATGCTGGCGCAACTGCCTCACGTGCAATTGGCGGCCCATGCGGGCACGATCATGGGAGTCGAATGCAATGGCATGCAGTTCTACCCTGATGCCTCACTGCCGGAGCAAGCGGTGCACCCACAAATTTACCAACGAAGGGAAGGCATCTTGGATCTCACTACAATAAAGGGCAGCGGTTTCGGTTATCGGTTAGACGAGATCGTCCGCGATCTGCCGAAGGCGACCGTTAGCTTCGAAAATTAGGCCAATGAAATTGATGCTATAGCATCGCGTATCTTTTCTGCGGTGACGTCATCGATCAGTAGCGACGCGATCAATAAGGCGGTTGTTTTAACCGCGACACCCACTTGGTTGACTTTTCTCCGCCCGATTTCGAATTGAAGTTGGTCACGAGCCGTGGCCTTGCGGACGGATCGGGCTCAGGCGTTCGTGACCGCGGGGGGAGTCGATGATGCGTTGGTCGTGCCGTCGGCGAGGGTCAATTTTATGCCGAGTTTACGGATTTTTTTGATCAACTTGGGATCCGCCGCAGAGTCGGTGACGATCTCCGTAATCTCGGTCGGATCGGCAAAGAAATACTCCGAGCGTTCATTAAGTTTGCTGGAGTCGACCAACAGCACGACATTTTCGGCAAACTGGACGAGTCGCGTTTTGAAGGTCGCCTGTTCCTCGAATCCTTCGCTCGCTCCTCGGATCGGATCGTAACCGACGCAGGAGATAAAAGCGGTGTGGATGTTATGGCGTCGCAGTCCATCGATGGTTTCTCCCCCTACAAAGGTGTGGGTTTTGGGATGATAGCGTCCGCCAACCGAGATGAGCTCCACTTCCTGCATACGGGTTACGTGCTCCATGACCGCGAAGGAATTGGTCACGACGCGGTAAGGCAGGTCGGGAAGGGTGCTGACGAGAGCGAAGGCGGTGGTGCTGCTGTCAAAAGCGTAGGTGTGACCGGGTTCAATGAGACTCCGAGCCGTGTCCGCGATCCGGGTTTTACTACCGACGTTCAGGTTTTGGCGCTCGTTGAACGACTGGAGGCGAGGGCGGCCCGTCAGGCTGCTGGCACCCCCATGGATCCGTTTCAGGGGATGGACCTCGGCCAGAGATTGGAGGTCTCGCCGGATGGTTTCGTCCGTCACGCCAAAATTCTGGGCCAGCTCAATCGTGCGCACGGTTCCTCGGTCTTGGAGGAGAGACAGGATGATCTGTTGTCGTTGGGGGGCTAGCATGAGGTGAGGATAAAATTGGGAAAATCTGTGAAAACTCAATATATATGTTGACTAAATGTGGGAAATATTGGGTTTATTATCTCAATTCCAACAAAAACCCAACAGTGGTTTAATGAATTCTACCCTCAATAGAGCCCAAATAGAGCAACTCGTCCGAACCAGTCTCAGTCGTCAGACCGAGGCCGTTTCACCCATCGCCAAGGTGGGAGCCAACCCATTGGTGGTGAATTCGAGCGCCCGTCATTGCCACCTGTCGCAAGAGGCGGTGGAGATCCTTTTCGGTAAGGGGCATGAGTTGAAGCCGATGAAGATGCTCTACCAGAAGGACCAATATGCGGCGCAAGAATCCGTCACATTGATCGGACCTCGGAGTCGGGTGATCTCCAATCTGCGTATTCTCGGTCCATGCCGGGACTTCAACCAGGTCGAGCTCTCCTACACCGATTCGATTTCACTCGGTTTCAAAGTTCCAGTCACGAACTCCGGCAACATTGCGGGCACGCCCGGTTGTATGCTCATGGGGCCGGCCGGTTTTCTCGAAATGGAAGAGGGGGCGATTCGCGCTGCTCCCCACGTGCATATGGCGCCGGCCGACGCGGCGTTTTATGGAGTGGAAAACAAGAGTTACATGAAGCTCCGCGTAGGCGGTGACCTCGGCGTGACTTTTGACCGAATTTTTGTGCGCGTGGACCCCTCTTTCAAACTCGAGGTGCACATTGATACCGACGAAGCCAACGCCTGTGGGCTCGGCCCGGACGTGAAGTGTGAACTCATCAAGTAGCCTTTCCCGGAAACGGAATTTCCCAAAAACCAAACGTTAGAAACCTTAACCCAATAAAGTAATGAGTGAATCAATCGGATTGATCGAAACCAAGGGCCTCACCGGCTCAATCGAAGCGAGCGACGCAATGGCTAAGGCCGCGTCCGTGACGCTCGTAAAGCAAATCTCCATCGGCGGCGGCTTTCTTACCGTGATCGTCAAAGGAGACGTGGGTAGCGTGAAGGCCGCGGTGGAAGCCGGGGCGGAAGCTGCCAATCGGGTGGGGGAGCTGGTCTCCTCCAATGTAATCGCACGTCCTCACGACGATCTGCTCAAAAACTTCGGCGCTTAACCCTCAACTAAGGACCAATCAATATGTCAAAACAAGCAATTGGAATGATCGAAACCAAGGGGCTCATCAGCCTCATTGAAGCCTCCGACGCCGCTCTCAAATCGGCCGACGTCAAAATGAACGGCTGGGAGAAAATCGGTTCGGGTCTCGTAACGGGATTCTTCAGCGGTGATGTCGCCGCCGTTAAAGCTGCAGTTGAAGCCGGCGCCGAAGCTGCCTCCCAAGTGGGTGAAGTGGTCTCGGTGCAAGTGATCCCTCGTCCCCACAACGATCTGAGCAAGCTCGGTAGCTGGATCGGATAGTCGTTCCTAGTATTCTGAATCCGATCGGATGAACGTTCTCGTCGCCAACCTTGGTTCCACCTCCTTCAAGTATCGTTTGTTCGATATGTCGGAGGCGGGGGCGTCGATGCTCACCAGTGGTGGGTTCGAGCGCGTGTCCGATTATACCGCCTGCATCGAAAAGATGTTGGAGGATTTGGTGGCGGAGGGTCATCTCGGTTCGGCGGACGAACTCGATGCTGTCGGGTTCAAAACCGTTCTCGGTAAGGACCTCACTGGCTGTGTGGATGCCGATGACCGTGTCCTCGATGCCCTGGAAGGTTTCAAGGAAGTCGCTCCTGCGCACAACCCGGCCTACGCTGAGGGGATTCGTTGTTTTCAACAGCGGTGCCCCGGAGTCCGTCGCGTGGCGCTCTTCGAAACGGCCTTTTACCAATGGGTGGAGGCAGCGGCCGCAAATTATGCCATCCCGTCGGCCTGGCGTGATTTGGGTATTCGCCGTTATGGTTTCCACGGAGCCAGCCACAAATTCATCGCCGAACGGACCGCAGAATTGATGGAACGTGAGGATGTCGCTGAACGCGTGCGTCAGCTCTACGTGCAGGGACCAGGTGACTTTAACGGTGCCCCGCTTCGCGTAATTTCCTGTCACCTCGGTGGCAGCAGTTCGGTGACGGGCATTCACAACGGACTCGCGATAGGCACGAGTATGGGCTTCAGCCCGCAAAGTGGCCTGCCCCAAAACAACCGCGTGGGTGACCTCGATGCGATGGCCATTCCCTACGCCTGCAAAATGCTGGGGATCACCGTCGATGAGGCCGAAGCGCAACTCACCAAACAAAGTGGATTGCTCGGTTTGTCCGGCGTGAGCAACGACGCTCGCGACATCAGAGATGCGGCCCTCGCGGGCAATGCAGACGCTCAACTCGCCAATGATGCATTGATCGATTCGATCCGGCATTGGGCGGGTTCATTCTTTTTCAAAATGGGTGGGGCTGAAGTGATCAGTTTCACCGCGGGTATCGGCGAAAACGACGCCACCCTCCGCGCCGCAGTGTGCGCGAATCTCCAAGAACTCGGGGTCATCATCGACCCCGCTGCCAACGCCGCCGTGCGAGGTGGCAAAGAAGGCGTCATCAGTGCCGCCAATTCCCGCATCAAAGTGGTCGTGATCCCAGCCAATGAAGAACTGGTCATCGCCCGCGAAGTCTTTCGTCACGTCGCCGTCGGCGACGCTCTTTCCTAAAACTCAACAACGGCTCTACGAGCCACCAACCCCAACCAAAATCATGGCAACTCAAGCAATCGGAATTCTCGAAACCAAAGGCCTCATCGCCCTCGTGCAAGGCACAGACGCGATGCTCAAATCCGCTAACGTGGATATCGCCGGTCCTATTACCGGAGTAGGCAGCGCCCTCGTCAGTGTGACCATCCGAGGCGACGTCGCCTCCGTCAAAGCAGCGATCGAATCAGGGGCCGACTCCGCCAGCCAACACGGCGAGGTCGTCAGCGCTCACGTTATCGCCCGTCCGCACAGCGATACCGAGACCATCATTCCTCACTCCAAGCCAGCCGCTAAACGCGCGGGTAAATAACGCTATGTATTTGGCTAGAGTTATCGGCTCGGTCGTTTCGACCAAAAAGGACGAGAGCATGCGCGGCCGCAAGCTGCTCATGGTCCGGCCTATGTTGATCGATCCCGAGGACCCCGGGAAATTCAAACCCGGGGCCAATACCATCGTTGCCATCGACACGCTAGGTGCCGGTGAAGGCGAGTTGGTTATGATCGCTCAAGGCAGTTCGGCCCGTCAGGCCACCGGGCTGAAGTCCCTGCCGGTCGATGCGGCCATCGTCGGGCTGGTCGATACGGTCAATGTGCTCGGCAAAAAAACCTATACCGCAAGGGACAATTAAAGTCCGTCGGAGGAAAATTAAATCATGAGTCAATACAGCGAAGCCGCGATCCGCAATGTGGTCGCCGAAGTCCTCTCCCAACTGAAGGTCAACGGAGGCACTCCTTCCGTGACCACCCGGCCCGGTCGGCATGGTGTATTTGACGATGCTAACTCCGCCGCCCAAGCGGCTCGGAGTGGTTTTGAACAGCTGTCCAAGAAGGGATGGGCCGCCCGCGCCAAGGTGGTTGAGATTGTCAAAACCATGTGTGCCGATAACGCGGACCGCTGGGGCACGGTAGAATTTGAAGAGACCAAGATCGGTCGCCTCGACCACAAGATCGGCAAGCTGCACGGCATCAAAAATGTGCTCGGCACCGAATACCTCGTGCCCACCGGCATGAGCGGTGACGCCGGTATTACGATGGACGAGTGCGCGCCTTTTGGGGTGGTGGGCTCGATCCTACCCGTCACGCACTCGGTGCCTACGATGGCCGGAAATATCGTCAACATGGTCGCAGCCGGAAACTCCGTCGTGTTCAACCCGCATCCCGGTGGCGCCGCTTGTGCTGCCATGGCGGTGCATGAGTTCAATGAGGCGATCAAAGCCGAGCTCGGGATCACCAACTTAGTCTGCACGGTCGAGAAACCCTCGATCGAATCTTTCAACGAGCTCTGCGCTTCGGATCACGTTGATCTGCTTTGCATCACCGGTGGTCCTGCCGTCGTGGATGCGGCGATGAAGACCGGCAAGCGCGCGATTTGTGCGGGTCCGGGCAATCCGCCGGTCGTGATCGATGACTGTCCGGCGCTGGATTTTGACAAGGTCGCTCGCGACATCATTTTTGGCGGTGGTTTCGACAACAACCTGCTCTGCATCGGCGAGAAACAAGTCTTCGCCGTGGGCGGTGCGTATCAGAAATCTTTGGACGCCTTCAAACGTCAGGGTGCGGTGCTCCTGAACTCCCGCCAGGTTGAGGCGATTAAGAAGGAAGTCTTCACTTTCCGTCCCGACGACGGTGGTTGTTCCCATGCGGTGCTCAATCGGGCTTACGTGGGGGCCTCCCCGCAAAAGCTCGCGGCCATCGCCGGTCTCTCCATCGATTCCAAGGTCGAGATGCTCATTGCCGAAACGGCCGCCGACGATCTGTTGGTCGTCGAGGAGCAGATGATGCCGCTGTTGCCGATCGTGCGTTCCAACAACTTCGCCGAAGCCGTCGCTGCCGCCAAGGAATCCGAGCACGGTTACAAGCACTCCGCCATGGTTCACACCATGAATGTCGCAAACATGACCCACATGGCTCGAGCCATGGACACCACGCTCTTTATTAAGAACGGTCCGTGTGTCGCTGGTCTGGGCATGGGGGGAGAAGGTTACATCAGCTTCTCCATCGCCACCACCACGGGCGAAGGGATTACCACTCCGCGCACCTTCACTCGCTTCCGCCGCTGCACGCTGGTGGACCAGCTTAACATCATCTGATTCGACTTCCGAACTCTCGATGATACTCGCCCGGATCGATGGACACGCAACTTCCAGCTTTTGTGACCCCAGTCTCAAAGGGCAGACGATTGTGCTGTGCACTCCGGTCGATGAAAACGGGCAGAACGCGGGTTCGCCTTTCGCTGCGCTCGACCCTCTCGGCGCCGGTCGCCACGCCTTGGTTTTTATCACCACGGATGGTTCGTTTACCCAAAAGACCACGGGTCACGACGATTCCCCTATCCGCAACGAAGTCATCGGAATAGTCGACACACCATGAAAGTTGGAACCGTTATCGGCACAGTCACCTTCGGCGATCTCGCCCCCCAATTTAGTGGGGGGAATTGGTTGATGGTGAGTCCGATGGGCACGGAAGAACTGACCGGCCGGCGCGACTACGGCCAAGCCTCTACGCCGGTGGTGTATGACCGCTTGGGTGCGGGGGTAGGCGACAAGATTCTCTACGTGGAGGGAGCGGAAGCGTCGCAGCCTTTTCCCGACCCCATCCCTCTCGATGCCATCAACGTCGCACTGCTCGACACCTTTCAATTTCAGCCGCCGCAGCAATCTTGCGCCGGCGCACTCTCAAACGTCATTCCCCAAAATTTATTATCATGAGTAAGCTCTATACCGCCAAGGACCTCGAATTATTGATCAAACAAGGCCAATGCCTCGATCAAGTGCCGGCCGATGCCAAGCTCACGCCCATGGCACACGACCTGATGCGCCAGCATCGTCGTTCTGCTCCGAAGAAGAGCGTGGCCCCAGCCGCTGCTGCCGTGGTCGGTGGCCCGGTTAAGATCCATGATCCCGTGCTGCCCAATGCGGTTTACGATTGGAAGCCAGGGGGTGATGCCAAGACGGCCGCCGAGATCGAACGCTTCTTCTACTCCAAGGAAATTCAGGTGATCAAGGAACGCATTTGCAAAATAGGTGAACGCATCTGGAACAAGGGTTACGTCGACGGTAACGGTGGTAACATCACCGTGCGGGTGGGGGACAATCTCGTCCTCTGCACGCCGACCTTGATCTCCAAGGGATTTATGACCGCAGATGATATTTGTATGGTCGATTTGGATGGCAATCAAATCGCCGGAACGCGTCCGCGCACTTCCGAGGTCAATACTCACCTCGGCATCATGAAGTCCGAGCCGAAAGCCAAGTCCTGCGTGCATGCTCATCCAGTTTACGCCACGGCTTTTGCGGTCGCTGGCGTGGTGCCTCCGTCCTGTTTGATTCCTGAGCCAGAGGTGTTCCTCGGCGAGATCGGATTTGCCAGTTACCAAACTCCCGGCACGCCGGAAAATGCCAAGGAAGTCGGCGCGCTCGCCAAACGTCACCAGTCGATCCTGATGCAGAATCACGGCGTGATCTGCTGGGGTAACGACGTGGAAGACGCCTATTGGAAAATGGAGAATACCGACGCTTTCTGTCAGACTGTTTCGATCTCCATGCAACTCGGTGGACCCAAATCTTACAGCCCTGATAAGCTGAAAGACCTGATCACCATCCGCAAAAAACTTGGCATGCCTGATCATCGTCTGGATGAGCTCAAGGAATGCGAGCTGTGTGATGCCGGTGAATTTACGGTGAACACGGAACCCGCAGGAGGGGCCTGCTCATGCGAAACTCCGGCCCCAGCCGGCGCCGTCGATGAAGCGTTGGTGAAGAAGATCACCGACCAGATCATGGCGAAACTCAGCTAATCCTAACCGAACTGATAATGAATTCCTTTTCCGCACCAAAGACTCCTATTCGCGTCGCCGTTACCGGTGCCGCGGGCAATATTGGTTACGCGCTGCTCTTTCGTATCGCGTCTGGTCACATGTTTGGTGCCGACCAACCGGTGGCGTTAAACCTCATCGAAATCGAACCCGGTATGGCCCCCCTCAAAGGTGTCGCCATGGAACTCGATGACTGTGCGTTTCCGTTGCTGACCGAAGTGGTGCAAACCTCCGATTCATCCGTTGGTTTCAAAGATGTCGACTGGGCCTTGCTCGTCGGATCTGTTCCCCGTAAAAAAGGGATGGAGCGGGCAGATTTGCTCGGTATCAACGGTAAGGTATTTGTCGGCCAAGGTAAGGCGATCAACGACTACGCCAAGCCGAGCGTGCGCGTCCTAGTCGTGGGGAACCCCTGCAATACCAACGCGCTCATCGCCATGAAGAGTGCGCCAGCCATTCCCAATACTCAGTTCTTCGCCATGACGCGTCTCGACGAAAATCGGGCGAAGACCCAACTGGCCCAAAAAGCAGGTGTGCCGGTGGCTCAGGTCACGGAACTTTGTGTCTGGGGCAATCACAGTCCGACCATGTATCCGGATTTTGAGAACGCGAAAATCAATCGCAGTAAAGCGACTTCCGTCATCCTGGACGAAAGCTGGTTGCGTGACACGTTCGTTCCAACGGTGGGGCAGCGCGGCAAGGCAATTATCGAAGCTCGAGGTGCGTCCTCCGCCGCTTCCGCCGCCAATGCCGTCGTCGATACGGTGCGAGATCTGCTCCAACCCACCCGCGGGGATATCCACAGTGTGTGTGTGATCTCGAATGGTGAGTATGGCACGCCGGCCGGACTCATTACTTCGCTCCCGATCAAAGTAGATGGTGCGGGTAAATGGCGCGTAGTGGGGGATATCAAACTCTCCGATTACGCCAAGACTCAGATCGCGGCATCCAACGAAGAACTTCTCGAAGAACGCAAAGTGGCTTTCGGCCAATTGGGACTATCGATTTAATGCGGGTTCATCACCGTGGCCGGTTGTTGAGCCATGGTATTGGAGCCCTCAGCGGCCGACGGCCACAGGGACGGAGTGATTCTTCAGCTGCAGCGGTTTGTTTCACTAGCCGCTGTTGCCGAAATGGAGGCAAGGCCGCGTTGGATTCCCCAGCTGCGCACCCCAGATTAATTGCGGGCCTATGAGCCTCTCGGTAGGAATTGATCGATTTTGGCTGGGCCAATTCTCCGAAAATTTGCGTCGTCAGGATTTCTTTTTGAAACAGTAATGTTAGTCCATCGTTCTCCCGAGTTATCGCAGTTAAAGCGCGACCTTATTTTTAAACCTGATACCCTTATTTAGTATGAAAGACCCCAACGCTCCCCTCAGCCCTTGGGCCACCGCCCTCCCTAAAATTGGCATTCGCCCGACCATCGATGGACGTCTCGGCGGAGTGAGGGAATCCCTCGAGGACATCACGATGGCCCAAGCGCGGTCGGTCGCCGATTTGTTGGCCCGCGAGATCCGTTATCCCAATGGACAACCGGTCGAGTGCGTGATCGCCGACACCTGTATTGGCGGTGTCGCCGAAGCGTCAGCCGCGGCGGAGAAGTTTCGCGCTGCGGGGGTGACTGTCACACTCACCGTAACTCCCTGCTGGTGCTACGGCTCGGAGACGATGGACATGGATCCACACACCATCAAAGCCGTGTGGGGTTTCAATGGCACCGAGCGTCCTGGCGCGGTGTATCTGGCGGCGGCGCTGGCGGGGCATACTCAAAAAGGCCTGCCCGCCTTCGGCATCTACGGCCAGGACGTGCAACCAGCCGGCACAACCGAGATTCCGGCGGACGTGATGGACAAGCTCCTGAACTTCGCCCGCTGCGGGATGGCAGTGGGACTGATGCGCGGCCGCTCCTATCTTTCCATGGGCGGTGTGTCCATGGGCATCGCGGGATCGATGGTGGATTCCGACATGTGGGAGAAGTATCTGGGCATGCGGGTCGAGACCATCGACCTCACCGAATTTGTCGGTCGTATTAACAAGTCGCAGTTTGATGCCGACGAACTGGCCCGGGCCAAGAAGTGGGTGCTGGAAAATTGCCCGGAAGGGGCGGACCACAATGAGGAATCCCAACAGCGCAGCCGGGAGGAATTGGACGCGGAATGGGATGTTTCGATCAAGATGGCCCTCATTGCCCGCGACCTGATGGTGGGCAATCCGAAGCTGGCTGAGATGGGGCTCGGTGAACAAGCCCACGGACACAATGCGATCGCTGCCGGTTTTCAAGGCCAGCGGCAGTGGACCGATCATTTCCCGAACGGCGATTTTCTCGAGGCCATTCTCAGCACCTCCTTCGACTGGAACGGAAAGCGGCCGCCCTACATTGTCGCGACAGAAAACGATGCCCTCAATGGCGCGGGCATGCTGTTTGGTCACCTGCTCACGGGCTCGGCCCAAATCTTCGCGGATCTACGCACCTATTGGAGCAAGTCCGCCATCGAGAAGGTCAGTGGGGCCACGCTGACCAACGAATTTGAGGGTGACGGCCTCCTGCATTTAATTAATTCCGGCCCCGCAGCGTTGGATGGCACCGGCCAGCAAAGTGACGCCAACGGCGGTCCCACGATGAAGCCATATTGGGAGATCAGTGATGAGGAAACTCAGGCCTGCCTCGCCGCGACCACCTGGCACCCCAGTATCACCGAATACTTCCCGGGCGGTGGCTGGAGCACGCGCTTCAAGACTCGTGGGGGCATGGCGTCCACCATGATTCGACTCAATCTGGTCGATGGGCTGGGTCCGGCGTTGCAGATCGCCGAAGGTTACACCGTGGACTTGCCGGACAAGGTGCATGATGCCCTTGATCAGCGCACCAATCCGACTTGGCCCACGACCTGGTTCGCTCCGACTTTGACCGGGGAGGGCGCCTTCCGCTCGGCCTACGAAGTGATGAACAACTGGGGCGCCAACCACTGTGTGCTCACCTGTGGGCATGTGGGGCATCTTTACATCACGTTGGCGGCGATGCTGCGCATACCGGTCTACATGCACAATGTATCCGAGGATCGGATGTTTCGACCCAGTTCCTGGCGTGCCTTTGGCACGGCGGACTTGGAAGGCGCCGACTATCGGGCCTGCCAAACCTACGGTCCGCTCTACGACTAGTTGCGGCCGGCGCACTTCCGGTTTTTAACGACTCGGCCCACGATCAATCGTTCCTGGGCCGAATTGGTTTCTGATAGTTCGGAGGCCACGTGAACCAGAGTATATTTGAGCTAACGGAACGGCGCGCTCGGCGAGCACGCCCGCCTCACAGGCCAGGCTAGCTCAATTTTATTCACAATGCGCCGACGAACACGAAGGTCGTCCCTCTTGGGTGGTTTCTGAAGAAGGGATCGGCTTCGTTTGGTCCATGCCGCCAGACTTCCCCTGTATGCTTTAACGCTTTTCCAGACACGCCTTAGGGGGCGTCTTAGGTTTCACGCGCCGTTCGATGATGGACCGGTTGGTTGGGCACAATAAAAGGGTCTCCTTTTCGAGACCCCTTTCTATTTGGATAGTTGAGGGAAACTCCGGCTTAGGCGCGGCGGGGACGGTTGAAGAATCCGTAGGTGGCGATCGCGATGAAGCAGATGAGTGGGAGCGCGAACGAGATCCGCGTGCTGGAGAGCACGAACGAGCCGAATGAAAACGCGTCCATATCCATGATCGCTGCCTGCATCGGCGGCATGAGGCAGCCGCCACCGATGGCGAGAATCAAGCCCGCGGAACCGAACTTCGCGTCTTCGCCGGTGCCTTCGAGGGCAATTCCGTAGATCGTGGGGAACATGAGCGACATACAGGCCGAAACGCCGATCAAGGCATACAGCCCCGGCATGCCGGTGAGGAAAATAGCCCCGAGTGTCAGCACGCCGCCACCGATGGCCAGGCCCGAGAGCAGCGAACCAGGATTGAAAAACTTCAAGAGGTAGGTGCAGATGAAGCGGGACGAAACGAAGATGCCCATCGCCCAGATATTGTAGCTCTGCGCCGATGCGGCGGTCATGTTCAATTCGTTCATCCCATACTGGATCACAAACGTCCAACACATGATCTGCGCACCGACATAAAACGCCTGAGCCACGACGCCCCACACAAAGTGGGGCCGAGCGATGAGACGCTTAATTGTCGGCATCACGGCGGTCTTGATATCTCCCGATGAGGTTCCCGGCAGCTTCACTAAGGCAAACACGATTAGAATCGCGAGCACCACCACTCCGAGCACCACGTAGGGCCCTACGATGATATCCAGATCCGATTGTTGGATCGCCGCAAAAGCCTCCGGGTTTTCCTCGCTCAGCACGCGACGGTCTGCCTCCGAAGTGCTGTCAATTTTTGCGAGGATAAGATTGCGGGCGATCAACATGCCGGTGATCGAACCCAACGGATTAAACGCCTGCGCAAAGTTTAGTCGCCGCGTGGAGGTGGACGGATCGCCCATGGAAAGGATGTAGGGATTAGCACTCGTTTCCAAAAACGAGAGGCCGCAGGTCATGACAAAATACGCGACGAGAAATAACCAAAACGCCATCATGCCACCAGCCGGCACAAACAGGAGGCAGCCCGCGGCATACAATGCCAAACCCATCAGCAAACCGGCCTTGTAACTGAAACGAGTGATGAACAACGCAGCCGGAATTGCCATGAAGCAATACCCGCCGTAGAAGGCGGCCTGCACCAACGAACTCTCAAAGTTGGAGATCAGCAGAATGTTCTTAAACGCCGCCACCATCGGATTGGTGATGTCGTTGGCGAATCCCCAGAGCGCGAAAAGGGACGTGACTATGATAAAGGCAAAAAGGTATTTGCGAGGGATGACGGGTTGAGACGTCGATGGGGTAGTGATGGGTTGTTCGGACATGTTGTTTTTTGAGGGATGAGTGGATTCGTAAAGTGGATACGCGCGCGCGGGAGCTGATTGAGAGGCCTAGGCCGACTGAGTCGGGGTGAGCCCCAGGGCATCGCGGGCGGGGGCGGCGAGGGCACTGAAACGATCCGATTGGGAGGGGGCCACCAGATCGATTCCGTAAGTAGGAATGATGGATTGGATGCGAGCCAAGCCGGCGTCGCCCTTTAGCAATTGAGGGAAACTAGTGCGAATGACTTCGAGGATGATGTGGACGGAGGTCGACGCGCCGGGGGAGGCCCCGAGCAGCGCTGACATACTGCGATCGGCACTCGTCAATACTTCCGTGCCGTAGTGCACGATACCGGCTTCGCCATCGGTTTTCTTGATGGCCTGCACCCGAATGCCGGCATCGATCAGCTTCCAGTCCTCTTGTTTCGCGCCAGGGTAAAACTCCTGCAGGACGCGCATGCGGGCTGCCATACTTTGGGTGCCTTGTTGGAGCAGATATCGAATAAGATCGAGATTGGTCGCGCCGATCTTGAGCAGCGTGCCCAGGTTGTGCGGTTTGATGGAGGCGGGGAGATCGGTCCAGCGCCCTTCTTGGTGGAGGAATTTGGTCGTCCAGGCGGCGAAGGGGCCAAAAAGGAGTTTCCGTTGGCCGTCGATGATGCGCGTATCCAGATGCGGCACGGCCATGGTAGGCGCGGCGCCGAGGGCTTGGCCGTAAACTTTGGCTTGGTGGCGATCGGTAACTTTGGGATTATCACAAACCAGCCACTGGCCTCCGATGGGAAATCCACCCAAGCCGCTGGCTTCAGGAAGTCCGGCTTTTTGCAGGAGTAAGATACTGCCGCCGCCGGCGCCGACAAAAACGAACGACGCGGCTCGGGATGACCGTTGCTTGGAAATGGAGTTACGCGTGGTGACGTTCCAGCCGCCGTTGGGGCGGCGTTTTAAATCGGTGACACGATGACTGGTCTTCACCGAGCAGCCGTCTTGCCGCCCAAGCCAGTCGAGTAACTGACGCGAGAGGGAGCCGAAATTAACGTCGGTGCCGCCGGTCATGTGGGTGGCGCCGATAGGTTCGTCGTCGCGGGACTCGGTCAGCAGGGGAGCCCAGGCATCGATCTTCGAGCGATCCGTCGAGAAGGCCATCGATGAGAAAAAGTGGTGAGCGGCGAGCCCTTCGTAGCGCGCTTTGAGGTAGGCGACCTGTTCGGCGGTCCGCACGAAACTCACGTGCGGCACGGGTTGGATGAAGGTGCCGGGGTCCTTGATGATGCCGGAGTGCACGGCGTGGGCCCAGAACTGGAGCGACTGTTCGAACTCGGCGAAGATATCGATCGCCTTGGTGACATCGACGGTGCCGTCGGTCTCAAGGTCGGGCGTGTCACTGAGTTCGCAAATGCCGGCATGACCGGTGCCTGCGTTGTGCCAGCCATGGGAGGCTTCGGGGGAAAGCTCTTCGGCGGCTTCGTAGACCGTAATCCGCTTAGTGGGATCCAGTTGTTTGAGCAACACCGCGAGCGTGGCCGACATGATCCCGCTGCCAATGATGACGATTTCGGTCGGTGAAGAGGATTCAGACATGACGAAGAAAACAGCGTTTAGTGGGACCGCGGAGAGCGGGGCTTAAAAGTAAGAGAAGGCAGAGGGTGGATGATCTTTTCGCGGAAATCGGCGAAGGACTTGAACGCTTTGAGTGCGATCAGTTGAGACCCCAGGTTGCCCAGGGCGCTGCCCTCCACTTGGAGTGCCACGACCGGAATGCCGGCGGCGTCGGCGGTGGCCTGGCAGAGGAGGCGATTTTTGGCTCCGCCTCCGACCAGGAGGATGCGTTTAAAGGTGCGGCCGGAAAGACGGGTGAATTTTTTGAGCACCTGAGCATGTCCCTGGCCGAGGGAGTCACAGATGAGTCGGACATAGCCGGCCAAATCTTGCGGCGGACGGGTGCGATTTTTTCGCAATTGCGCGTCAATTGCTTTCTTCATGGACGAAGGATTCGCGAAGGCAGGGTCGTCGATATCGAGGAGTTGGCGCGGGGCGGGTAACTTCGATGCGGCACGGATCAGAATCTGCCATTGTCGATTGGTGGTCGGACGCTCGGTAAAGGCCTTCAGGGTGCCTTCCAGGAGCCAGAGTCCGATCAGATTGGTGAGAGGACGGAAGCGCCCGTCGCCGGTGCGCTCATTGCAGATGCCGGCTTTCATCGCGGCGGTCGAAACGAAAGGGGTGGGACTCTTGCAACCGACCAATGACCACGTGCCGGAACTGATGAACAGATCGTTATCGTCGGCGCTGGAGGGCAGAGCTTCGTAGGCACAGGCCGTGTCGTGGCCGGGGACGGCGACGACACTGGTTTTCTTCAGCTCCGGGATCGATGAGATACGTCCGAGGCGCGTTGATGCGTTGATCGGCGTGGAGAACCAATGGGCTGGGACGCCGAAGTGCTTGAGCGCAGTGGCGGACCATTTGGCGCCGTTGACGTCGAGCAATTGGCTGGTGCTGGAGATCGAGACTTCGTTGGCGAGGCGACCGCAGAGCAGGTAGTTGAAATAGTCGGGCAGGAAGAGGCAGTGGGCAGTGAGTTTTTTGACTTCGGGAGACGAAGCCACGGTCTCGGCTAGCTGAAATGAAGTGTTATAGAACACCGCTGGAATGCCGGTCGCTCGGTAGATCCGGGCGTGGTCTGTGCTCTTGCTTTTGAGTGCTTTGAAGCCGGCTTGGGTGCGATTGTCACGGTAGGCGTGAGTTGGATATACGAGGCGACCGGCTTCGTTGATGAGCACGTGATCCACGCCCCAGGTGTCGACGCCCACGGAAGCAAGCGTCTCACCAGCGGGAAGGCTGGCGGCGGCCTTGAGCAGGCCCGTGCGGACTTCGTGCCAGAGTCCGGCGATGTCCCAGTAGTCGTGATTCCCGAGGGTGCGGATGGTGTTGGGGAAACGATGCACCTCGGTTGAGATCAGGGCCGTGCCATCCCATGTGCCGAGGATTACTCGGCCGGATGTCGCGCCGAGATCAACCGCGGCGCAGTGGAGTTTTTCAGAAGATTTCACGAGATAGAAGGGAGGGACTGAATCTTGATTTTTTTGCCATTTCACTGAACGAAATGAAGGTATGACATAGACAGCGAATGAGCTTCATTCGCCGTTTTGCACGGGAACGGTAGAGGCAGTGGAGCCTAGCGAAAGAGGGCTATGTCCTACAGCTGGGGAGAGGCGGATCAAATTGGATTCTTAAGCACTAAACTGGAGGCTGAAAAGCCCGACTCACATGGGTTGTTAATGGAGGACGAGGCATGGATATAAAGACCTTGAAGGTCGATGAGGGTAGGTCGTCTTCATTATAGTGTTTAAATCGGTCATATAAATGGACATTGATTCATTTGGCATGGACAAAACTAACATCATTAGGATGCCCTCTAAGCCTTCGGAGCGCCGATTGCTACACGGGAAAGTGCCGGGTGATTATTTCTTTTTGGAATTGGCGGAACGGCCCAAAGGTCCGTTGGCCATTGCTTTGGGTGGGCGCGAATACTGTTCACGCGAGTATCGGGTGGAGCGGCGCACCTACCCGTTTGTGACATTGGAGTTTGTCGCGACCGGACGAGGTGAGCTTCGGTTGGGAGAAGGTGCGCCCATGCGATTGAGTGCGGGCAGTGTTTTTGCCTATGGACCGGGGTTGCAAGTGAACATGGCGGCGACGGAAGAGAAGATGACGAAGTATTTTGTGTGTCTGGCGGGCAGGGGCGCGAAGGAATTGCTTAAGTCGCCGGTGAATCTGTGGGGGCGATGTCAGAACTTTCGCGCGCATGCTCAATTGCGAGAGATATTTGATCTATTGATCAGGGAGGGCCAAGAGCACGGACCTAAAACGGAGGCCCTCTGCTTAAACACGTTTCACCGATTACAGCTCAAGCTTGAGCAGGCGCAGTTGATGATCGGGAGTGTGCCGGATCCTTTTCAGGAATCGTTCCTGCGTTGCAAATTGTTGGTGAACGAAGACCCAGTCCGTTTTGCTTCGTTGAGTGATTTGGCGACGGCGGGCGGCGTGAGTTTACCGACTTTGCATCGATTGTTTCGTCGCTATCAGGGGGTGACGCCTTACCAGTATCTCACCCGTAAAAAGATGAATCAAGCGGCGCAGGATTTGATCGGCACCGATATGTTGGTGAAAGAGGTGGCCGAAAAAATTGGGTTCATCGACCCGCTGCATTTTTCCCGGGTATTTAAAAACGTGCACGGCGTATCGCCGATGCGACTACGGGAGTCGTTGAGTGACTGAATGCGGAGGGGGGGGGAGACTCAGGGTCATCAGGGCGTAAAGCGCGACCCACATTAAGCCGTCCGGTTTACTACCCGCTCTACTCTTAATCGTTCTCGTTCTTTCTGGAAACCACGGGCCGATGAGGCGGCGCTTCTGCGCCGTCAGAGAAAGAGAAAGAGAAAGAGAAAGAGAAAGAGAAAGAGAACGATTAAGAGAAACGATTGGGTCGTTCGACTTCGCCGTCCCCTACCTTGGTTCTTGAAAACAACGAACCCCGGAACACGAGGTGTGCCGGGGTTCGGACTGAAAAAAGTAGAAGTAACGGTGGGCACCGTTACTTCTACGAATCTATCGCACTAGAACGAAAAGGTATTCGAGAGGGCGATCTGACGAGGAACTGGCAGCGCAACACGCGCAACCGAACCATCGGGTTGGAATTGAACCGGGATAGGATCCTTGTCCGCGAATAGATTGCGGATATTCAGCTGGATACTCCAATCGATATCGCGGGTGGACAGCTTGCGTTTGTAGCCAATCCAGAAATCCACGAATTTGTTGGTGTCATCAAAATAAGGATTAAAGACATCCTTAACCGGAAGACCGTAGGTGGGATCAACCGTCATGGGATAGCCGGCTGCTGCTTTGTCCTGCCAGCGGAAGGCGCCACCGATCTTCACCCCTTTGAGACGACCTTCCGTGAACGTGTAATTACCGAGCACGTTGACGCGGTATTCGCGGACCTCTGGGTTGTCTGAACCACTGAGCGCTTGTTGTGCCAAAAATACTTGGCCCTTATTACCGTTGAGAACGTAAGCTGAAAACATCGTTCCAGCGGTAAGACTATCGGCTCGCAACGGATTCGCGAGTTTGTTGCGGCCGCTACGAGCGGTCAGTCCTTTGGGGACGCTCTGGTAGATAGCCAGCATGCGATCCCACAGCACAGTCGTTCGTGCGGCCACGTTTGAAGTCCGTGATTCCTGCTGGGTAACATTGGCTGAAAGGCGGAAGTTCCGGTTAGGATTGTAGGTCAGCTCGAACTCCACACCCTCCGCTTCTAAGTCAACCGTATCACCCAAGGTGAACCACAAGCCGTTGCCGACCGAAGATACCGGATCCCCGGTTGCTGTATCCGCGCCCGATGTTAATACCAAGTCAGCGGTATCACGGGCCCAAGGATTCACCAAATCAGAAAATCCCTGCTCGAGAGCCGCGAGATCCGATAGCGCCAGATAATTCTGCGTAAAGTTTGGATCAGCAGCCTCGATGCTATCGAGATAGCCATTTCCGTTAAGATCCGGATTTATCATGGCGAGACCAGCTGGATCATCGGGATCTGGAATCATGTCCAAGATGCCGTCGCGGTTGCGGTCATAGGTGTCGACGTCGGCGAATAAATTCCGGTAAGGCGACATTACGTTTTGAGCGGTAATCAGCTTGTAGGCGCGATCAATTGCGAGGTAGGGCTCGTTTTCTACGCTCCCTTTGTAAAAATTCAAACGGGCCACGAGTTTGTTATCCATCACGCTGATCGTAGCGCCGACTTCCCGGGTTTTACCCGAAGCACTTGGAATGGCGGTACCGTCCCAGTCGAAGCCGCCAGGATTAGGCACGAAGTTCGAAGAATCTCCGTAGTGGAACGACAAACTCGTTCCCTCCGGCAAAAACGAGGAGGGCACTTTAGCGACCAATCCGTAAGAGAAGATGCTGGATTTTTCGGAATTACCGGCAATGCCGTTGAGGTTGAAGCCGACTGGATCCAAGATAGGGACCTGCTCGGCATTCTTGGGCGGACTCGCGTTGCGGATGACTGAAACCGTGTCCTCGCGCCAACCGAGATTGGCGACGAGTAGATCTTTGAGGAAAAAGCTCTGGAGATTAGCCGCATACGACTCAACGAGGGTATTGATCAATGCGCCCGAGGTCGGTGACCAAGTAGGCGAAAATGACCCAACTGCGGGTGCTTCATCCCTAATGGGGCGGGTGCGTGAGACATCCGTAGCCGCGTTGCCCTGACTCAGGTAGGAAACCGGAATGGAAAACCCAGGAGCGTAATTCAGATTAATATCAGGATTCATTCCCGTCACCCGAAAGTCGGAGACTTGGAAGTTGGGATCGGTGAAGGCCGAAGGATACGCCTGACTGATGTAGTAATGCGTCGAGGTCTGACGTTGGAACTGCGTCGCGTTAGGTTGGCCCAGATGGAATCCCGCATCGTTGCCTAGGGTGAATTGACGTAACGCGGTTTGATTCTGCCTCAACTCATTGTGATCGTAGAGCCCGGTGACGGTGTGGCGGCCCAACCAGCTGAGAGGGCCATCATCGAATTTCTCATCGAAATCAATTTTACCGAATGCGGTCGCGCGAGCGGAGCTTCTTTCATCCACGTTGTCAGACCGGCTGGCGGTTCTGGCCCCAAGATACAGTCGACCGTAGTTCGGATTCACTTCGCTACCCAAACTGGTTGGGCCGATGGGGAGTGTCTCGTTGATGTCGATGTTGATTTCAGGAACGCCGATTGCCACGAAACTATCGCGGGTCCAGGTCTCTTCGTTAATCGAAACTTCCGCACCAAAATTACCTTGGTCCGAAATTGCTTCCAACGTCACATTGTAGCGTTCGAAATCATTCGAGTAGGAATCGAGCGGACCGGTGAGAAGGTTTTTTCTGAAATCATAAACGTCATAGTTGGTCACACCTTGAGCGGTGAAGCCGATGAAGTTGCCGCCCAGTTCTGACGACCTGATGGTGCGAATCATGTTGGCCTGGTTGTTGCCCGTGAGATTGTTATCGGGATCGAAAAATGGGTTGCCTCGGCGAATGAAATTATTCGTCCAGCCCGCCTGAGTCGCCCAAGTGGGATGACCATCCGCGTTTACGGTATCATCGAACATGATAGTCCAGCCGCGATTCTTGATGTTCTTGTTGTAGATGTTTGGCACCGGCACACCGTTGGCATCTAAGCCCAGAAACCCGACGTTTCCGTTCGTAGCATTATTGGCGAGAATGTTGCCATAGGGATCGTTAGACTGTCGCCCAGTTGGGGTGTCGAACTGCGTGCCTAAGGGATCGGTGATGAAGTTCGAGAGCGACTCTAATGGCCCGAGGCGATCAACCGGAACCGCGGAAATGTCACCTTTCTCGTAGTTGGCCCGGATAATGATATTCTTATCGGTGAAGGGCTTGAATTTGGCCGCTAAATAGTAGCGGCTCGTCTCCTTCATCGCGGGCTGCTGCAGATACTCTTCATCCCCTTCCATGATCGCGAACCGCAGCGCCAGTTTATTTTCCACTAGCACGCGGTTGATATTTAAAGATGCGCGGGTGGAGAAATTTCCTTCGAAATTTTCCGTCGTTACCCGAACATCAACTCGACCGGAGTTTCGGAAACTGGCTTGGGCGGGATTCGAATTGATGATTCCACCGGGCGAGCCCAGTCCGAAAAGAAACGAATTCGCTCCGCGGTTGATATCGATACGTCCAGAATTGTAGGTGTCGGAAGGAATCGAGGTCTCGAAATAATTGGCGGTGCGGGTCGCACGACCTAGGCCGCGAACACGATTCGCATTTCCGGGATCTTGCCGGGCTCCTTGAGTCGACATCGTCGCTCCTCCGTCGGTATCTTCAGCACCAGTATAGACTCCCAAAGAACCTGCCACATCCGTGTTGGTGGTATATACCAGAACTTCGTCTAGTCCGGCGGCTCCAATGTCTTCGAGAAATGCCTCGGTCACCACCTGGACGGACGTCGCAACATCCTTGAGGTTGGAGTTGACTCGGCCTCCCGCTAAAGTTTGGGCGGAGTAGTAGCCCATGTCTTCGCTGACATCGACTTGGAAGGGTGATAGTTCGATGGTGGTTTCTTCGTCGACGTTGTCGTCGGCGGCGCTTTGTTGCGCGGGCAACAACACGGGAATTAAGGGCAGGCTCAATAAGAGTGCCATTCTCTGCCACGAAGGCAGAGCAAGCTTGGGGTTTAGGGGGGCCATAGAGTATTTTACTAAGGTCCTAGTTTTGGTTAGTGGTGGGTTAGTGCTGGTTTTGAGTGGTGCTGACCGGGGCTGAACAGCCATCTCGGGGTGCATCCGAAGTGAAATATAACCTGCAGCGGGATATCCGCCCATCCACTGTTTAGAGGGTAGTGATCGGAGAGGGTTTTTATGGATGCGAGCGAGACAGGGGCTTGGGCTGTCCGTGTTATGGGGGGGAGCGAATACCCGGTCACCTATCCAAAATGATAGTAGTAGAGACGGGGATATGCGATAGACTCTGTCCTCTTACCCCATGATACCTCGCTTATTTGTGTTTCTCACGATGGTAGGAGCGTGCGCGTGCACCTCCACTTTCCTCTCTGCGGCTGATTCGACCTCCGACCGGCCGAATATCGTTTTCATTTTTGGCGATGACTGGGGGTGGGGCGATTTGAGCAGCCATGGGCATCCCTATGTGAAGACACCGAATATTGATCGGCTCGTGGCGGAAGGGACCGATTTTCATCGGTTCACGGTGGCCAGTGGGGTGTGTTCGCCCAGCCGGACGGCGGTGAATACCGGCCAATTTCCGGCGCGATTCAATATCGATGGCCACTTTGCTTGGGTGCCCAGCAATGCCAAGCGGGGCATGCCGGACTGGTTGAGCCCGTCCGCCCCGTCACTGCCCCGTTTCCTCCAACAGGGCGGCTACGCGACGGCTCATTATGGCAAGTGGCATCTCGCCAATAACATGATTCTCGATTCGCCGACTCCCGCTGAGTATGGGTATGATGAATACGGGGCGTTTAATTGCTCCGGCGAGCAGATCCCGGTGCACGAGGATGCCGAGCGCGCTATTGCTTTCATCGAACAATCGGTGGACGGCAATAAGCCGTTTTTTATCAATCTCTGGCTCCATGAACCGCACACCCCGTTTCATACGGTGCCGAAGTATGAGTGGCGATTCCGTCATCTGGAGGATCCAGCCGATCAGATTTACGCTTCGGTGCTATCGCACGCTGACGATCGCATCGGGGAGGTGCTGGATGCGCTCGATCGTCTGGGGGTCACGGATAATACGCTGGTGATTTTCAGTTCAGACAATGGTCCCGCGCGGGCGGCTACCCCGACGGAGCTGAAATTAATGTATGATACTGCCACGGGTGCGGGGTGGGGCATTGCGGGGGCCAAGGGAATCACGGCGGGTCGCAAGGGCTACAAGGCGTCACTATTCCAGGGCGGCATCAACGTGCCGTTCATCGCCCGTTGGCCGGGCAAGATCGCGGCGGGAGAGATCGATAAATCACTCATTTCCGCCGTGGATCTTCTCCCCACATTTTGTGAAATCGCGGGCGTTGAGTTGCCGGCTTCCTACCAGCCGGATGGGGTGAGCCAGGTGGCGGCCTTAAAGGGCGAGTCGGCGTTGGTCCGCACCAAGCCTCTCTTCTGGAAATTCCCGTCGGCTTGGCCGGCCAAGAAAACTGCTTCAGATCACTGGGTGTCTTATGCCGTGGTGGATCAGAATTGGAAGTTGGTCGCTAATGTGGACAAGACCTATGTCGAACTTTACGACATCGTCGGTGACCCCATGGAGCATCACGACCTGAAGGAATCGAAGCCACGGATCGCCGCAGAAATGTTGGTCAAACTTGCCGCTTGGCAACACACGTTGCCCGCCGAACCTACGGGAGATGTGTTCTCCGCCGAGCGTTCGCAGTAACGCGGGGTTGAAGCCACGTCACTGGTCCTCCATGCCGGACACCTACCCCTTATGAAATCATTCCTTAGTTTTCTTACCCTGAGTTTGATGGTGGCCCTGCCCAGCCAGGCCGCGTCGTCATCAGAAGCCCCCAACGTCGTCTTTGTGATCACCGATGACCAGGGTTACGGTGACCTTTCCGTCACCGGCAATCCAATCCTCAAGACCCCCGCGCTCGATCGACTCCACGGCGAGAGTGTGCGACTCACGGACTATCATGTGAGCCCGACCTGTGCGCCGACGCGGGGTGCGCTGATGAGTGGTCACTACACCAATCGAGCTGGACCCTGGCACACCATTCGCGGGCGTTCATTTCTCCGGCAGACCTCCACCACGTGGGGAGATGTGTTTAGCGAAGGGGGCTACGCCACGGGCATGTTTGGCAAGTGGCACTTGGGGGACAACTACCCTTACCGGCCAGAGGACCGTGGCTTCCAAGAAGTCGTGCGTCACGGCGGCGGGGGCGTCGGCCAAACTCCAGACTACTGGGATAACTCCTACTTCGATGACACCTATTTCCACAACGGCGTCCCGGAGAAATACGAAGGGTATTGCACCGACATCTATTTCACCGAAGCCAAGCGCTTCATCAAAGAGAGCGCCGAGGCCGGAAAGCCGTTCCTCGCCTACATCTCCACCAATGCGCCGCACGGTCCGTTTCATTGCCCAGACAAATACTGGAAGCCTTATGTGGCCCAAGGATTGGGCGAAAGAGAGGCGATCTTCTTTGGCATGATTGCCAACGTGGATGAAAACGTCGGGGTGCTCCGCGACTGGTTACAGGAGCAAGGTTTGGCGGAAAATACGATCTTCGTTTTCACGACTGATAACGGCACCGCTTCGGGTGGGCAGGTTTACAATGCGGGTATGCGGGGTTTCAAGAACAGCGAGTATGACGGTGGCCACCGGGTACCCTTCTTTTTGACTTGGCCGGCCGCAGGCCTGACCGAGCCTCTTGATGTTAATCCCGTGACGGCGCACATCGATATTTTGCCGACCTTCATTGAATTGTGTGGGCTGCCGCTGCCTCTCGACTACGCGTTCGATGGGCGTTCATTGGCCCCGCTGCTTTTTGAACAACCCACGCCTTGGGTGGACCGCACGATCATCACGGATTCTCAGCGCGTGATTGATCCGATCATGTGGCGCAAGTCGGCGGTCATGACCAACGATTGGCGATTGGTGAACGGCGAGGAACTCTACCAAATCAAAAAAGATCCGTCCCAAGAAAATGATCTGGCGAAAACGCATCCGAAGAAGGTGAAATTATTGCGGTCGGAATACGAAAAATGGTGGGCGAGTATTTCGCCCGGTTTCGTGGTTCACGAACGCGCCGTAGTGGGCAATGACGCCGAGAATCCGGCGCAACTGACCGGACACGATTGGCTGGCGGCGAGTGACGGTGATTCTCCTTGGCATCAGGGCAAAATCCGCGCGGCGGTGCCGAGTGTGGGCAAGTGGGCTATCCGCGTGGATCAAAACGCGCGCTACGAAATTTCGCTACGCCGTTGGCCGCAAGAGTTGTCACGGGCGATTAACGCCGATCTCGCGCCGGGTGCGGCGGTGCCGGGTATGGTAACGTTCAGGGAAACGCCGGGCCGCCCCGTTCAAGCAAAAACGGCGACGCTATTGGTTGGAGACTACCGAGAGACCAAGCCCGTGTTGCCCGACGCCGAAGCGGTGAAGTTTATCGTGGAATTGAAGCAAGGAGAGCACTTCCTCGAAGGCATTTTCCATACCGGCGAAAGGGGCGACGGCGAGCTCGGCGCGTACTACGCGGTGATCGAGCGACTCTGATTTTTGGGGTGCTTCTTACCTTGCGCGGTCAGGTTCGGAATACGATCCACCCGGAGGTAGTCTCTTTACGGCCCCGGAGCTTGCTCCGGGGCTCTCTTTTAACGCAAAGGCGCAGAGAGGCAAAAATAGCAAAGATTTGAAGTTAAATCATATTCTTGGTCTTCGCGCCTTGGCGACTTTGCGTTAAAGTCTGATTCTCTTGGGGTATTGGGATTAATCGTTGGAGAGAAGGCCCATGCGGTGGGCCCGGTTGATCGCGGCGGGAGCATTCATCACGTCGAGTTTCTCGTAGATGTGCTTCACGTGGTAAGCGACGGTGGTGACGCTGATTTCCAGTTTCTCAGCGATCACCTTTTTCACCAACCCTTCGGCCAGCAGCGTGAGGATTTCGAGTTCCCGGTGCGACAGTGCTTTCTCGGGTTTTTCGGTGACGGGTCTTGATTTCAATCGGTCGAGAATGAAACGGGCTACACTCGGGTCGAGCGACGCGCCGCCCCCTTTGACGGTATGAATAGCTTCCTTGATTTGTTTCACGGTCGCTGACTTGAGCAGGTAGCCGGAAGCACCTTGGGCGATGGCGTTCAATACATCGGATTCTTTGTCCGATTGGGTGAGCACGATGATCTCGGATTTAGGGGAGTATTCTTTGATCCAAGGGATCGCCTCCAGACCCGACATACCAGGCAGATTTAGATCGAGCAGGATGAGATTGGGAGTCGAGGCCGGGCCCGGTTTTTGCAAACTGCGCAAGGCGATTTCAGCGGTGCCAAACTGACTGATCAATTCGAATGCCGGTTCCAGGCTGATCGCGTGATCGACGACTTCCCGGTAGCCGACGTGGTCTTCGACGAGCATGATGGAGATAGGGACAGTCATGAGAATAAGAGAAATTTTCTGGTTTTAAGGACGAGGTTGATGTGCACGCCTCCCTCAGGAGGTTGCACAATATCAATGCGGGCGCCAAGCAATCGGGCTCGGCGTTTGAGGGAAGGTGGGATTGTAACGGAGGAAGCGTCGCCAAATCCTTGACCGTTGTCAGAGATGGTGAGTTTCACCTGCTGACGATTGGCCGTCAGTCGGGTGGTGACCTTGGTGGCGCCGGAGTGTCGAATGATATTGGTGAGGCACTCCTTGTGGAACAAGAAGAGATCGATTCGTTTACGAGGTTTAAGCTCCTGCAGAAACGCTTTTCCGTCGAAGGAATACTCATACTCCAAGTCGGCCAGCAAGCGGCGCGAATTTACGCCGAGTTCTACGGTGAGATCTTCACAAAGTCCTTTGGCTTCCAGCATGTTGGTGCAATATCGGGCAGCGGCGCCGCTGCGCTCGGAAAAGGTGCGGGTGCGATCCAACAGCTTCACCAAACGTTCCGGGGAGTCGGTTGATTCCTTCGCCAGGTCGCAGAGCAAACCGATGGTATGGAGATCGGCCCCAAGTTCATCGTGGAGATCGGCGGCGAATCTTTCCTTTAATTGGGCGAGTTGGCGCAAGCGGATATTACGTTCGATTAGAATGATGAAACCAATGCCGATGGCGAGAATGCCAGCCAGCCAGCTCACGCCGGTCAGGGTTGATTTTTGTTTGGCGTAACGTCGGCCTAATTCGGCCGCGACGAGGGGATGCTCCGATTCGAGGTCGTGACGTTGGGCGAGCTCATCCAACCATGTGCGAATCGAAATGATTTTTCCGTAGAAATTGTTACCGTCAGTGAGGGACGTATAAGACCGACCTTCGGATGGTTTTATCCCGGTTCCCTGAACTTCTTTCTCGAACGCCACATTGTGTCCGTTCGCGAATAACTCGATTTCGGAAAAACCGAGCCGAGGGAAGTAGGTGGGGGAAATAGAGGTGGGCGAGGGTTCCCGGCTGATGAGGCGAAGATAGCGAAGATTGACGGAGGGGAAGCGCCACATGAAAATCGGTCCGGATTGCAGCACCCCGGTCCGATGATTTTCAACCAGAGTCACAGCATCGGAAAAATCGGGACGATTGGCTCCTTCGATCACAAAATTGAGTGGGATTCCGAGGTCACCCGCAAAGGCCTGAGGAACCGTGTCGCTTTGATCCACCGCGTGGAGATGGATGCGGGAAATCGGGTGAGTTTCTCCCAAGTCCACTTGAACGGTTGGAGTATCGAGCGTCTCCGCGATGAAGGCCACACTTTGGGAGCCTTGCGCGGAATCCATTAAGTAAGGCATGAAGCCATCGACCAACCATTGTTTCGACCATGCACCGGACAAATCTAAGGCGTTGGTCGAAGATTTAACCGGTCGACGCAGAGCAATATTTTCTTCTCCGCTGAAAACCAATAGTTCGGAGAGTTGAAATACCGGTTGGCCATCAAACGGTCGCAGGGAAAGATAGGAGGTTTCGATCCTGATCCACGAGGCGGTGACTTTGTTCAGGGGAGTGCGCAAGGGAGCGATGCGGGGAAGCAGGGCATGGGTCTTATCATATTGGGCGACCACCACACCGGTTCGGTCTTTCGCGGTTCCAGCCACAATGCGAAATGCGACGGGAAATGCGTCGGCCTGGAATCCTATTTCGGTATCCCGCTGAATGCAGGGAACCATCACCACCTCGTCGATGGAGTATTCGCTGCCCAGATCGACTTCCACCCACTCCAAACGATCGACGGAGGCATCGCCAATGGTGGAGCGGTAGCCGATGGTGCCCATGCCGCTGCGCAGACTGTAGTGCGCCAGCTCGTCGAGTTCAGTGTCGATGGCGAGCAGGCGCGCCTCGAGATCGCCCGTGGAAAGGGAGAGCAGCGGAGGCTCCGATTCGTCCGCCCAAGATGAGCAGGTCATGACTCCAGCAATCAAGCACGGGGTGATTTGATGGATGGATTTTTTCCAGCGCATAAGGGCAATTTGATCATGCTCCAGCCGAGACATGGGATGAAAGGGGGCGAGTCGGCTGAGGGGAATAGATCGCAGTTTAAGTATGCATCGGTAGACGGATAGATTGGCGAGGTTTTTGGGAAATAATCCTATTCCAGCCTAACCTTGGAGCAGGCAGGTCACCGGTGCTATTTCGAATGGAGCATGGAGGTATCCGAACAAAGGTTCTTAGGGGCATCCCTGAATACTAAACGGCATCCCCTGAATAGGTAGTAACAAAGATCTGATACATCTGGTATTTTGTCCTTTAACTTTCCGACTTTCTTTAGTCCCTCCCCCTGCTTCCCTAGGCTTTTACAGCGTTATTAGCCGATTTTCAGCAGCGTTAATCTCTCCGATCGGTTGATCGGACCATTTGTTCAAAAATCATGAAACTAAGATTTTTCTCTCCCGTTTTTCTTTTAATTTTGGCGTCCGTTCTGGCCTCCATGTTAGGGGCCGAGACCGCCGCACCTAAGTCAGGGCAGTCCATGGACAAAATGTGGGGCGAAGCCGCCAGCCAGTCGGATGTGGAGCTATCGGAGCGGGCGGCCCTTTTCCGCGACGGGAACTATGGCATGTTTATTCATTGGGGCCTGTATTCCAAACTGGCTGGCGAGTGGAAAGGGAAGACCTACTATGGCATCACTGAGTGGATTATGAATCCACGGGTGGCGGACATTCCTCCGGAGGAATACGAAACCACGGCAAAGGAGTTCAATCCGGTGGACTTCGATGCAAAGGCGATCGTCCAACTGGCCAAAGACGCGGGTATGAAGTGGATTATCATCACTTCTAAGCATCATGAAGGATTTGCGATGTTTGATTCCGCCCATCCGTTTAACATCGTGGACGCCACGCCGTTTGGCCGCGATCCGATGAAAGAGTTGGCGGATGCTTGTGAAGAAGCGGATCTGGGTTTCGGTTTTTATTACTCGCACAACCAGGACTGGACCTCTCCGGGTGGAAATGGTGGGCCGAAGACCAATGCGGACGGTTCGGAAGCGAGCTTTGAACAATACTTCCGCGAGAAGTGTTTCCCGCAGGTGAAGGAGATTTGCTCGAACTACGGAGAACTCGACTATATCTGGTTCGACACCCCGGGGGGCATGCCGAAGCACTTTGTCGAAGAGTTGGCAGCCTATGTGCGGGAGGTGCAGCCCAATGCGATGCTTTGCAGTCGGGTGGGTCATGGGTTGGGCGACTATATCAGCAACGGCGACATGCAGGTGCCACCCCGCAACATGGATGGACTTTGGGAAACCTGCGATACGACCAACGATTCTTGGTCCTATGCCTGGTATGACCGAAACTGGAAAGGCACCGGAGAAATTCTCGAGCGCGTCGTTTCGACCGTCGCTCGTGGTGGCACGTATTTGTTAAACATCGGCCCCGACGGCACCGGACGGGTGCCTGCCCAGGCAGCTAAATTCCTCCGCCGATCCGGCGAGTGGATAAAGCGGTATCCTCAAGTGGTCTACGCGGCGGGTTCATCGCCATGGGGGCATGAGCTGCCTTGGGGTGATGTCACGACTCAAGGTGAGACGTTGAATCTCGTGGTTTATGATTGGCCTCAGGAGGGTCGCCTGTTTCTCCCGGGTCTCAAAACCAAGATTAAATCCGCGGCGATTCTCGCTGCTGATGGCGAACAACCGATCACGTGGGTGAAGCACGGATCTTGGACCGAGTTTCAAGTGCCGCCGACTCCAGCTGACCACCCGGCCAGTGTGATCAAGGTGACGCTCGCGGGCGCTCCGGTGGTCGATCAGACTCTCGGGATCTATCCGAATATTTCGAAGACTTTGTTGGCGGATTTTGCCCAAGTTGAAGGCGCCGAACAAACGGAAATTCGTTGGATGGAAAAATTTGGCGAATGGAAGCACATCAATCAGGTCAGCGCATGGTCCCAATCCGGAGAAGCAGTTTGGGAAATCTCCGTCGCGCAGCCTGGCGATTACGAGTTGGATATCACTTACGCGGGTGAGGGGCGGCCGACCTGGCGGATCGATTCCAGCCATGGCGGCTACGTGCAAAACAACCAGAACGCATCGCACGTTTACCACACCTACGACATGGGGCTGATGTCCTTTGCTAAGGCGGGTAAGTATACGCTGACCGTCACACTCGTGGATGGTGATCGCACCAAAGCCAGCCTGTCCGATCTCCGGATCAAGCGCGTGAATTAACGCTCAGTTATACTCTTTTCCCCGATATGGTAGATACCCCGATATTTCGCCGTTGGTCGTTCACGGTGGCACTGCTGGCGCTGGCGCCTGCCGCCTCGGCTCAGGACCCCTCGGCTGGCCCGGATGTGACGCTCACGGGCTTTAGTTGGGACCGGGTCCCGCTCAATATTCATTTCGCCAAACGCGACGCTGACCTCACCGATGCTGAGATAGCTTTCCTGGCGAGTCATAGTGGATTCATCGCGCTGGAGAAAGGCCACGGCGCCTCCACCCATGGCAGCACCGAAGCAGGCATTGCCGATACCGCTCGGCGTATAAAGGCCCTCAACTCCGAGGCGAATGTGCTTTTCTACCTCAATGGTTTTATCAACTGGGGTGGTTATGAGTCTTTCGAGTCCTACCGCCCGGAATGGACGCTCCGGGACCTCGAGGGAAACGTCGTCACCAAGACTCGCGACGTGGTGCGTCCCGATCCCTCCAATGCAGAGTTTCGGGAATGGTGGTCAGATGTGGTGGTGGCGGCGCTGCAGCGGGGCCCGGTCGATGGCGTATTTATTGATGCGATACCGCAGGCTTTGTCGCCGTCATTGGTCACGATTGTGGGGGCGGAAAAAGCTCAAGCCGTGATTGCTGGTTTGCGGGAGATGATCGCGCTGACAAAACGAAAGATAGGCCCGGACCGAATTGTATTGGTCAATGGGATACGGGCCGGTGCCTACCAGGAGATTTTGGATTGGGAGGGAATCGATGGTGTGATGATCGAGCACTTTGATGCGATCAATACGACCGACCCCGAGGATCTCAAAGCGGACCTCGATTCGATTGCGATCGCGACGCGCAAGGGGAAGTTTGTCGTGCTCAAAGGCTGGCCGGGATTCACGTGGTTGGAGAAAGAGATGATGGCCCGCCCTCACGCGGAGCTACTCGCCTTGGCTCGGGAGAAGATCACCTTTCCCTTGGCCTGCTACCTCGTCGCGGTCCAGCCAGGATCGTATTTTTGTTATTCGTGGGGCTACACGAATATACACGGGATGTTGGACTCCTATCCGGAGTTGGAGCGTCCGCTGGGGCCACCCAAAACCGATGCGATTTGGGATGGGATGACCGCCACCCGCGAGTTCGCCCAAGCCAAAATCTGGGTTAACCTCGAGACCAAGGAGGCGCGTATCGATTGGCGCGCCCCCTAAGGATAATTTGGGGAGGCCGTAAAACGCCCCGGGTGGATCGGCATACCGTCCCAGCGCGGACCAGACAGAGCTGGTCCCTCCCTCAGCAACGACATGGGAGGGACGACCTCCGTGTCGTCCGCGCCTGCCACCTTTTTTCGTCCTCTGTGGATCCTAGGTTTTTGTGCCTCTTGTGGCAATTCCCACGGTCTGCCGGCTCAGCGATTGGATTGATGGGCCACATAAGGCACAAAACAAGCCACTCCGATCGCGGGATTCCGGATCCAAGCGTTGCTAAGATCTACTCCGTTGGTTGGGCCAATTAACGGATAGGAGAAGCTGGAAGGAGGGTGGGAAGATCTTGGCGCACAAAAGGCGTTTCGATCCTGCCGTTCCAGCGCGGACCGGACGGAGCCGGTCCCTCCCTCAGCACCGACATGGGAGGGACGACCTCCGTGTCGTCCGCGTCTGCCTCTATTCCGCCCTCAGCCGGCTAACCATTCAGCCACTCACCGGCTCTTCCGGGGATCATAGAATTCCAGTGCGAAAGCCTTGGGCGATGGCGGCGGGGGCGTTCGCTACGTTCAGTTTTTCGTAGATATGATCGACGTGGTAGCACACGGTGTTGATCGAGATATCGAGTCGACTTGATATCTCTTTGCGGGCGTTTCCGTTGGCGATAAGCGTAAGGATTTGCAGCTCTCGCTCGGACAGGGGCCTCACGGGTGTTACCTTCGGGGAAGCGGATTGATTCAGGGATTTTAGCAAATACTTGGCGACCTGAGGATCAATGGATGCGCCGCCGCTTTGCACGGAATGGATGGCTTCGGTGATCTGATAAATGGTGGCCGATTTTAATAAATAACCCGAAGCGCCCTGGGCCATGGCGGTAAGAAAGTCCTCCTCGGCGGAAGATTGGGTGAGGACAATGATCTTCAGGTTCGGGAGGGATTTGTTGAACCATGGAATGGACTGGAGTCCGGACATGCCCGGGAGTTTGAGATCCAGGAGGAGAAGATCGGGCTCTTGGTCAGGTGAGATTTTCCCCAGTTGTCGTAGGGCGATTTCTGCCGTGCTGAAAGCCAGGATATGGTTGATTTGAGCAACCTGTTGGAGCACTTGAATCAGCGTGTCACGGTAGCCGATATGATCTTCGACTAACATTATGTTGATCGGTTCGCTCATGGGTGAAATCGGTTGGTTCAAATTCTTAAAGAGAGTGGGTAAGGGAAGCTGACAATGGGGCGGAACTCGGGGAGGGGGTGGCCAGTTGCGCTTCACTGGAAATGCAGTGATTCCTCCGGGGTGTGAGGTTTGTCCTCGGCTCCGGGTAGGTGGGGTAGTTGACCGCGGCGAGAATAGGGGATCTGCCGTGGATTGAATATCCCGCTTTCACCGGGTCCTATTTGGGGAGGCCGCGGAGCTGCGGTGCGGAATGGGGCGATGTCGATGACGGAGTGCCGTTTCGAAGTGCGAAAGAGGGGGCGGAAAACTGCCGTTTCAACCGGAAGTCGGGCATAAAGCCCGACCCACCCACGAATGGATTTCATCACAATAATGTGGGTCGGGCTTTATGCCCGACTCTTTACGCGTCCTTTGGTAACGGGTGGAACGGCATTGATCGGCGGCGCTGGTCGCGCACGCCCTGCCTCGGTGTCTTTTGCCTTCGGCGAGGTGGCGCGGACTACTGAACTAGGAGGAGGCCAAGCAGGTGGGCTTTGTTGACCGCGGACGGCGCATTGCGAACGCCGAGACGGCGGTAGATGTGGTCGACGTGCTCGTCGACGGTGGCGTAGCTGATGGACAGGCGGTCGGCGATTTCCTTCTTCACGAGGCCTTCACTCAGTAGGATGAGGACTTCCTGTTGGCGCGCGGTTAGGAGTCCGTCGACGTCCTCTTTGGGCAGCCGCGTCTGGAGGGCGTTAAGAATGAAGTTGGCGACGCTGGCATCGAGAGATGCTCCTCCGTCCATCACGGTGCGGATGCCCTCGAGGGTGCGGTCGACCGTCGATGATTTTAGGAGGTATCCGGATGCGCCCAGTGAAATCGCGCGCAACACATCGGCATCGCTATTCGACTGCGTGAGGATCATGATCTTTACGTCGGCCGAGGCTTCAAGAAACAGAGGAATGGCGGCGAGCCCATCCATGCCCGGCAGACGAAGGTCCAGTAGGATGAGATCGGGCGCTGCCCCAGCTTTCAGCCTGCGCAGCGCGATCTCGGAGGTGCCAAACTCACCGATGAGTTCGATATCGGCGGACTCTTCCAAGGCGAGTGCGATGCTTTCGCGATAGCGAGGATTGTCCTCCACCAACATGACTTGGATGCCTTTTTTCACTTTCGGATATTTAACCAGCGGGTTTTGAGGCGCAACATGATGACAGAGCCGGAGGGGACGACGGAGCGAACGTCCACATTCGCCCCAAGTAGGCGGGCGCGTCGTTTTAGCGACGAAGGAATGTGACCATCGAGGCCGCAACCATTATCCTCCACGGTGAGATAGATTTGTCTGCCGATCGCCTTCAAGCGGGTCTTAACCCAGGTCGCCTCGGAGTGACGGATGATATTGATGAGGCACTCTTGGTAAAATAGGAGCAGGTCCAAGTTCTTGCGCGGACTGAGCCGCCGTAATTGATCGGCTCCTTCGATTTCGACGGATTGCTCCAAGTCGGCTAGAATGCGGGTGGACGTATTGCGGACATCATTGACGAGATCTTTGTGCAGGTCCTCGGCTTCGAGTAGGTTGGTGCAGTGGAGCGCCGCCTTGCCCGTGCGTTCGGTGATGGCGCGGATACGCTGCAAGAAGCCGCCCAACTTCTGCGGGGTCGACCTGGCGGAGTAGGCCAGATCACTCAATAGACCCAAGGCGTGGAGGTCGGCCCCGAGTTCATCATGGAGATCGGCTGCGATTCGTTTGCGGGTTTCCTCGACGGCCCGATGTTGGTGATTTCGGTCGATTAGAAAGATGACGACGCAGCCGAAGGCCAGCACGACGGCGAGTCCGGACAGCTGGGTCACGATGTTCTTTTGGTGGAGGTAGCGGCGGTTAAGTTCAGCGCTGAACAACGGGCGATCCCGTTCGATTTCGTGTCGCAAGGCCAGTTGGTTCAGCCATTCTCGGATGGACAAGATCGTGCCAAAATAGTTGCAACCATCGGTCAGATTCACGATAGGGCGTAGGTCGTCAGCGGGCTCGAAGTTGATGGTGACGAGCTTGTGCAATGCGATATTTTCGCCGCGAGAAAAAAGCTCGATTTCGGCAAACCCAAAACGGGAAGGGAATTTCGGGTAGAGCGGATCGTGGTTTGCTTCCATCACAGTCAGACGCACGTAGCGGCAATTGAATTCCGGGAATGCCAACATCAGAATCGGCCCTACGTCGTAGGGGGTGCTATGGCGCAATTCGGTTAAAAATTTGGCATCCTGAAAGTCGGGATCATTCGCACCCTCTACCCAGAGGACGCGAGGAATCCCGATATCCCCGGTGTAGGCCTGCGGCACGGTGTCGCCTTGATCAACCGCGTGGAGGTGAAGTCGGGAGATCGGATAGTTCGCCCCGAGATCAATCAGCAGGGCGGGGTGGTCAGTCGCGAGCGGCGACGCGAGATAGGCCACGCTTTTTTCTCCGTGGGCTGAAGCCATTAAATACGGCAGAAATCCATCCACTAAGGCAGAATTTGGCCACCCCGGGGCAGACGAGTCACCACGGTTGTCGGGGAATTTCACCGGTCGGTTTAGGGCAACATTCTCTTCGCCCGAAAAGGCCAAAATCTCGGAGAGCTGGAGAGCATATTTCGCGTCAAACTCACGCAGGGAAAGCGTGGTGGTCTCGAGTCGTATCCAAGAGGCCAAAACGCCGTCACAGGAGATGACCAGTGGAGCGATGCGAGGTAATAGATTTTCACTCCCGTCAAATTCCGCCACGACCGTGCCGGTGCGGTCTTCGTGCGTTCCGGCCAGCAATCGAAAAGCAACGGGGAATCCGTCGGCTTGGAATCCCATGACGCCATCGCGTCTAATTGCGGGGACGAGAAGCACCTGATCGAGAGGAGCGACTTCTCCGAAATCGATTTCGATCCATTCGGATTGGTTGGGGGTGGGGTAGGCGGGAGAACGAAAGCCGATGGCGCCGATGCCACCGGTCAGATTGTAGTTCGCTAGGCTGGAGCGTTGGTCATCAATTTCCTGCAGCCGCTGTTCCAGTTCAGACAGAGAATGTTGCTCCGGGGAATTCGCGGAACAAAGGGTGGAGAAAAAGCCAGCCAACAGCAACAGGGGTAGTGGCCAAACGGGGGCTCGCATGGGTTCGGTGATAGGTATTTCCGAGTCATCAGTCCAGTTGTTCCTACTCCCGTGGGTCTTAATTTAAATATTCACCCGGTGAATACAAGGGTAGGCCGAGTGGGCGTGCGGTTACGCTGCTTGTCCGATTCGACTTTCCCCGTGAATGCGGGATACCCAGTGCGTGCGGATGTTGATAGGGTTGTGATTCCACTCCGAAACTTCCTTCGCTCGCACTTTGAGTAGCCGCCTGTACAGAGCTTCAATGATGAGGCTCATTTCCCTGTGCGTTCCCGCTTAACAACTGAATCTATGATGAAAAATATATTAACCGAAATAGGCCTGTCCGCTATTCTAATGATGGGTGCTTTAAGCGGCCAGTTATCAGCAACGGAAGCGTCTTCGTTTTTGGAGGCGCAGGTTTCGGGCGCCTACATCATTCCGGCGGACGAAGGTTTTTGGAATCACTGCATGGCTCCCATTTACGACGAAGACGGAAAGCTTCACGTATTCTGCTCCATTATTCCCAACAAGGGCATCTGGTCCAAACACAGTAAGATTGGGCATTATACGGCGGACAAACCGGAAGGCCCCTACACGTTTGTGGGCATCACTTTTGAGAGTGATGAGGCCACCTATCACAATCCTCAGGTTTCGAAAGTAGGGGATACTTACGTTCTCGTTTTCCTGAAGAACAATCACTTGGTACTGAATCGCCAGGAGGTCGGTCTTGCCACCGCCAAATCACTGGATGGGCCATGGCAAGAGAGTCCGTTGAATCCCGTGATCCCGGCATCCGGAATGATGGCCGGGGCGGAAATTGTGCATGCTTCCAATCCCACTTTCGTCGTCACGCCGGAGGAGAAGTTCCGCATCTACTTCAAATCGATGACCAATAAAAGCGGTGATCAGAAAGCGTTTCGGGAAATTTCCTTTGCGGAAAGCGATCGTCTGGAAGGCCCCTACGTGAATTACGCAGGCAACCCTGTTATCAGCTATGCCGCCGACCAAGTGGATCTCGAGGATCCCTATATTTTCCGCTACAACGGGGTCTACTACATGATCGTGGAGGATCGGACGGGGGTAATTAATTTGTTGAACGGGAGCCCGATTCCGGCAGCCAAAATTAGGCCCGGCGGTTTTCGCCCCGGTTTGATTTACGCCTCGAAAGATGGCATTGATTGGGGAGAGCCCAAAGTCGGCTACGAAACCAACACGTTCTACTTCGGGGCGAAACTGGCCCGCACGGAACGGCCTCACATTTTGTGGAAAGACGGAAAGCCAGAATATCTGTTCCTAGCTTGTCTGGGTGATGACGATCCCACCGCCGGATTTGTCATCAATATCGAAAACTGGAATGGAGAATTCTAGAATGAGTAGATGGTCTGACTTGGTCCCGATTCGGTCCGTTGCCTTAGCGGCACTGTCCCGTCCGTAAGTATTGGCGCTACGCCACCAAGCTGTTTCCGCGTAGCGAACAACTCCCAAACCCAAATCACGATCCTGAGTGGGATCAGAAATCGCCCCATTGTTCCCATTATGAAATTCAAAACTTGGATCGTTTTCCTCGGTTTCGCCGCGGTGCTTCGCACGGTATCCGTCGCCGAATCACCGCCGCCCAATATCGTCTTCATCTACGCCGATGACTGGGGGTGGGGCGATTTGTCATCCCATGGCAACACGTGGCTGAAGACGCCCATTATCGACAGACTCGCCAGCGAGGGCATCATTTTTCAGCAGTTCAATGTGCTTCACCCCGTGTGTTCACCGAGTCGGGTGGCCGCGCTGACCGGGCGGTATCCGGCGCGCTTTGGCATTAATCATGTTTTCGGCGGACCTCGAGGCCCGGAGATGCCGGACTGGCTGGACGCCAAAGCCCCCACCACTACGCGCTATTTGAAAGCAGCCGGCTATCGGACGGGACATTTTGGCAAATGGCACATGGGGGACGGCAAGCCGACCATGGCCGACTACGGAATCGACGAATCGGCGGTTTTTGGGGGACCCGGACCCAAGGTCGACCGCAAGGGCGACGACATCCCCAACCGGGCGGTGCAATTCATTGAGACTCACAAGGACCGCCCGTTTTATTTGAATGTTTGGTTGCACGAAAGTCATCTGGCCCACCATCCATCGGAAGCATCGCTGGAGATGTGGCAGCATCTCGATGAACGGCGGCAGGTTTACGCGGCGGTCATCACCGACGGAGACCGGAAAGTCGGCATGATTTTGGATGCCTTGAAGCGCCACGGCCTGGAGGAAAACACCATCGTGGTGTTTTCCAGCGACAACGGCCCGGAGAACACCGGTGGCCCGGACCAGAAAGGAAAACCGGGTGCGTGGCGCAACTATTACAGTCTGGGCGAAACAGGTGGGTTACGCGGCCGTAAACGCAGCCTCTTCGAAGGCGGTGTGCGGGTGCCCTTTATTGTGCGTTGGCCGGGCCATACGCCCGAAGGCATGCAAAATGAGACCACCGTGCTCACGGCGATCGATTTGTTGCCCACCTTCTGCGCGGCTGCCGGAGTGACTCCTCCCGCCGCGGCCCAAGGCGATGGCGAAAACCTCTTAGCGGCGTTCAAGGGCGAGTCAGTTCTCCGCACCCAACCGTTCTTCTGGCGATATCGGGCGGATAGTCTGGCCGTTCGCGACGGTGATTGGAAGCTGGTGAGTAATTTCGACGGCACCCAATCCGAACTGCACAATTTGCAATGGGACCGGGCCGAGGACGCCGCCAAGGATCAATCGAAGGCGCACCCCGAAATCGTAGCGAGATTGACCAAAATGGTGCTCGACTGGAACGCCACGTTGCCCACCGAAGCGGATCCAACCTGCCTCAGTCCGAAATCCAAATAAAAGCGGGTTTGGCAGGAGTCGGACGAATAACATCATCACCCGTTTTTACGGAACTAATATGAAAACTATTTTTGTCGTTATCTTCAGCGCCATGTTACTGGCACCGCTGAGTGCACTGCAGGCGGAGGCATCGTCCACGCCCGCAGCGAATTCGAAGCGGATGCCGGCGTTTTCATGGGACCGCGTGCCCTTGTATGTGCACATCAGAAAAGATACCGCGTTCACGGCTGAAGAGATTCAATACCTCGCGACCTTTCCGCTCATCACGTTTGAGAAAGCGACTGGGCATAAGGATTCCGGCTCGGTGGAGGCGGGAACGTTGAAGGCCGCTCGCGCCGTTAAGACGGTCAATCCGAACACGAAAATTTTGTATTATCGCAACGTGATCGTGCACTACGGCAGCTACGCTGCGAACGCGACTTTAGCGGATATTCCTGGGGCCTATTTGATCGGGAAAGATGGTAATGAAAAACTCGTGCGAAATGTGGTTCCAGCGTATGATCTCACCAATCCCGCGCTACGTGATTGGTGGATCGACAGCGCGATGGCGGTGGGTGCCGATCCTGCGATTGATGGGCTCTTTCTGGATGGCGTGGTCAAGGTGGTGGAACCGGTTTATCTGCACAAAGAAATCGGGCCGGAGAAGAAAACAGCCGTGCTGGCTAGTTATGACCTCATGATCGCAGATACCCGGCAGGCGTTGGGGCCGGACAAGCTGATGCTTGCGAATGTGCTGCGGGCGCGCTTTCCCGATTCGGGATTGAGTCAAATGCAAGCTCTGGACGGTTCCTACATCGAGGGATTTGAAGGGGCGGTGGGGATGGCGAAGCAGGACTATGTGGCCAAGGGCATTGCGGCCATTCAGCAAGCCGCCCGGCAGGGCGCTGTCATCGCCTACACCTGTAATTTGGGCGGGAACCAACAGGATGCGGATGAAACCCCAACATACGCCGCCGGGAAGGGCGAGTCCCTCCAGCGGGGCGGGGGTGCGCCAAGCCGGTTTAACTACCAGTTGGCGATGTTTCTCATTTGCGCCGAGCGCTACAGTTACTTCGATTTGAAAGACAGCTATGATGCCAAGAAAAGCAGCACTTGGATGACACATCCGTCCGACTATAACCGTCCGTTGGGCGCGCCCAAGGGACCGGCGATTCGTTCGGGTTACACCTACACCCGCGAGTATGCCCACGCATCGGTCCAGCTCGATATTGAGAACGAGACCGGAGACATCGTGTGGCACCAACATCTGTCAGATCGATGACACCACTTACCGGTGCCGACCGACCACGCCGATTCGATGACGGGGCAGATCTGCTCGTTTGGTGAGGGCATGATGGGCATTTATGGGTCGGCGCGAGTCGCTCGACGGCGTCGCAAGCCAAGGCGCCGGGTCCCGGAGAAATATCACCCCCCGGTATAAACAGGGTATACGATCCCGGAAAAATACCCTATAGTAGATTAGGTGTTCTCATTCTTCGAGTGAACTAATACCTCCTAGCCCCAAATAATACCTCCCAACCCCGAATCTCGGTTCACCCTGAAAATAGTGAGTTCCTGACAGAAGATCGACAGCCCCGCCGTTCGTTATATTCCACTTTTCCGAAATCCAAGCCAACTCGTATGGTGATCGTCTCAATCGATCGTTATTTGCGTTTCTAGGACTCAGCGGAGATAGGCGTTTTAACGAGGGAGGGGTTTGAAGAATCACTATCAACATGGCTTGTCCGGTTGCAAAATATGAACAATTATACCTCGCAATTAACCGCATTCTCTATGCGGAAATCAGTGTGCTTCTGGAGCGCACTTTTTATTCCTTTGGGCCTGTTTGCTCAAAGTGTAGTGGATGATGAAGCTGTAGTTGAACTCTCCCCCTTCGAAGTAGATGCCAATGCGGATCAAGGCTACTACTCCACGCAAACTTTGGCCGGTGGCCGTTTGAATACAAATCTCAAGGATCTCGCCACTTCCGTGCAGGTCGTCACCAAAGACTTTATGCAGGATATCGGCGCGACCAGCCTGGATGAAGTTCTCGCCTACACGACCGCTACCGAAGCTTTCGGTGGGCTCAGCGATTACCAGCAGATTTCTGCGGGACTGGGCAACGACGACCAGCAGAGGCCGGGTGACATTGACAATTCGGGAGCTCGCCAAAATCCGAATGCGGCCAATCGCGTTCGCGGTATGACCGCGCCGACGCGGACCACGAACTACTTTGCGTCGAGCATTCCGTTCGATTCCTACAATGCGGATCGCATCGACATCAATCGGGGAGCGAACTCGTTTCTTTTCGGCCTCGGCTCTCCGGGCGGCATCGTCAACACCGGATTGCAAACCGCTAGTCTCGGCCGTGATTCCTATGTGATTGATACCAGGCTATCTACCGAGGAATTTGAGGATAATCTTTCCAAGGAAGTTTCGTTCAATGTGAACAAAGTTCTCATCGAAGACAAACTTGCCGTCCGACTGGCGATTAAGGAAAAAAATCAGGAATTTATGCAGAAGCCGGCGTTTTCGGACCAGTCCCGGCACTTTGCGGCTTTTACTTTCAAACCTTCAAAGGAGCACAATATTACGTTTCGTGGAAATTATGAATCGGGAGATACCGAATTCATCTCCGTAGAACGAAACGGTCCACTGGAAACCGTATCCGCCTGGCTCGGTAATATTATGGGCAATAACTTTGGTCCCGTTTATGATCTTAATGATAACGTCATGTTTCCGAATAGTGCTGGGCGCATGGTTTTCGATGTATTCGGCAACCTAATCAGGAATAGTGCCACTCCCGGTTACAACGTCGCTTACACGGGCGTGGATAGCAACGGAGACGCTCTGAATTATGGTTTGTACAGAAACCAATTCCTGAAGAGAAACGGATGGATGCTCGTTTACGATGGAACGGAAGATGCCAATGGCCTTCCCACTCGGGCGGTTGATACGGGCTGGACGAACAATCGCATTCGGCCCGGAAGCCCGACTTGGGATCCCTTCGGGAATTATGCGGGTCAAACCTGGGCCACCTTTCAAACGACCCCTCGACAGTCATTCTTCGGCACGAGCCTGATCAACCCCGCTACGGGTGAGGACTACACGAGGTGGAACAACCAAGGTTTGCTCAATTACGATTTATTCGATTTCCGCAAAAACCTCATCACCGGGAAGAACGATATAAACTCCAATGACTTTGATCGTACCATGTTCTCGCTTGAGGCCGTCTCGGATGACGGCAACTATGGTATCAGCCTCGATTACTCTAAGGAGGACTTCTCGAGAACCGGATTTTCGCTTTCGGGATCTCCCCGAATCGACCTCGACATCAACTACAGCCACGTCGTAGGGCCTAACTCTCTCTTTGGAGATACTAATCCGAATTTAGGCCGACTCTTCTTCTATGCGAGCGCGTCGGATAGGACATTCATTGACGAAGAACGGGACGCGGCCCGCGCGACTGCGTTCGCCAAACTTGATTTCGGAGATAAATTCGAGGACGGCTTCTTCAGCAAACTGGGACGCCATACCTTCAGCTTGTTGGCCGACGAGAACGACTTCGTTCGAACATCGAGAACGACTGAACCTTTGGTTATGGGCAATAATGCTGATTTCCATCTCAGCACCGATGCCAACGTATTCCAACGCGAAGGATCGGCTATCTTCTATATTAGCGAGCCGTTTCTCAACGCGTTTGATGACCCCAACTTCAAGCTTTCGGATTTCCACACGACCGGACTGCAAGGCAATGCCAATGTCCATCTCCCCGAAAATCACGAAGTGCCTTTGGTCTTCAAGTCTGAAGGAGATCCCAACGTGCTCACGAACCGGGATGGCAGGCTGGCTTACCGTGATTACGGCAACTACACCTCGTCATTTCAGCCTGTCGAAGGAAATATCACGGGGACCGAGACCAGTTCGCAGGCGTTGAATGTCCAGAGCTTTTTATTCAACGAACTTCTCGTGGCCAATCTGGGGTGGCGGAAAGATTCCGTCGACGTGCGACGCTTTAATGCGGAAAGAACCACGGCGGCGACGGCTCCGAGTCCGGACAAGATCAATATTTCGATTCACGATCCCGCCTCCTTTAACCTCAGCCGTTCTGACATCATAACCGAAAAATCTGAAGCGAGCAACTTCGGCTACGGGTTCGTGCTAAAGACTCCGGAACAATGGATGCCTGAAGGCCACACTCTCTCGTTCCACTACGGCGAAAACACGAACTTCGTGGCATCCCCGGGTCAGTTTGATTGGTTTGGCAATAGTCTGCCGGGCCAAGATGGCACCACTAAGGACTACGGTTTCACCTATTCGGCGATGGACAATAAGCTGGTGCTTCGCGTTACCCGCTATGAAGGGGATATTGTGAATGACACCTATGGCGATGCATCCTTCGCCTACCGCGTGTTCGCCAATGTCATATCGCGTCAATACCGTGATCTTTGGGAGGCTCGGAACATGGCTGATGAAAATCAGGATGGTATCTTCGATATCAATACGACAGGCGACCTGGCAGGCATAGATCCCGACATGAACAGGAATGGATATTTGGATGAAATTGAAGATGACCCCAATTTCATGTCGAACTACATGTCGCTTAATGACTTCAACACCTTCATGACTGAGTACGAAGGCGTTTGGACCGACTTCACCCTCGACCAAATGAACTTCACCTTTAGCCCGAAAACGGCGACTGATGAAGCAAGGGTTACGACGACCCAAATCACCACCGGTGTGTTGTCGGACACGTCCGATCTCAAAGCCGAAGGCTACGAATTCGAGTTGACCGCCAATCCCACCAGAAATTTGCGCCTGGCTTTCAACGCCTCGCAGGGAACCGTTACCCGCAGCAATGTCGCGGGGGGAATGGGCGTTCTGGTCAATCTATTCAGGGATGCCTTTGAATCTGTGTCGCAAGGTCCTAGGCTAAGCAGCCAAGGTAACCCGCTGGGGAGCGAATTAAGGGCCCAAGGCGATACGCTATACCCTGCGAATTCTCTATTTGGGGCTCGTATGGCTAATTCTCGACAAGCGGGCGCTTATTATCTCGGACAGGCCCTTGACGGTTCGCCGACTCCTGAACAAGCCGAGTGGAATTACCGATTCGTAGGCAACTATTCCATCCAGGAAGGTCGGTTCAAAGGGATCAACCTCGGAACGGCGTATCGCTGGACGGACAGGTCGGCCATCGGCTATCCGAATCTCAATGATCCCAACGTTCCCGTTATTATTCCAGATGTCAGCAAGCCCTATTGGAACGAAACCAGGGCCTACACCGACCTCTGGGTCGGCTATCGTCGCAAGATCCTTAATGACAAGGTGAGTTGGAAAGTTCAGCTGAACATCCGCAACATTTTCGCCGACAGCGATCCAATTGTTGTTCAAACTCAGCCCGATGGTTCGCCTTCGCGCGTGGCGATTCCCGTTCCTCGTTCGTTCGTGCTATCGAACTCGTTTAGTTTTTAAGTATTTGAATTCCTAAACGGTCTTTTCGAACCTCCGATCAAGTACTCTTGGTCGGAGGTTTTTTGTGGATAGCGATTCTCATTTGTCATTGGGCTAGTAGGAGGTATCCGCTTGAGTCTCTCGACCCCGAGGGTGATGTTCGGTCCTGCCATCGCTGATTGATTTTCGGTATTTTTTCGAATGAACGCACTTCAAGGTATATATGTTCCCACGATTGCTCCCTACGACTCCCAGGGGGCACTGGCTGAATCCGAGCTAAGACGTATCGTCGATTGGCTGATCGAAAAAGGGGTTTCAGGAATATACCCGAATGGAAGCATTGGCGAATTCATCCGTCTGAGCTTCGAAGAGCGCAAGAGAGTGGTCAGTATTGTCGCCGATGAAGCCCGGGGTCGCACCCGGCACGGTCGCCGGATCGAGTGACGCTAGGGTTTGAACCAAATTGTGCCAAAGGGATTATTATTCGTCTCGCGAGAGCTAGTGGGCGCGGTTGACGACAATCATTCTAACCCGGCTGCCAATCCCCTAAAAACGGGGTAGTCGGCAGGGTCGTCATGCTCTAGACTGTCGGTGGTCTCTCTGAATTTCACCCTTGTAAAATGCACCTCCCTTCTTTTCGAATTCGCCCGCGTCGCCAACTCCTTGCCTTGATTCTGGGCGTGGTGACGGGAATAGCGGTCCAGGCAGCCGCTCCCAATGTGGTCCTCGTCATGACCGACGACCAAGGCTACGGCGATTTGGGCAGCACGGGTAACCCCCACCTGCAAACCCCCGCCATCGATCGGCTTGCCGCCGAGAGTCTGCGATTGACTGATTTTCATGTCAGCCCGACCTGCTCGCCGACGCGCGGTGCCTTGTTGAGCGGACATTACACCAACCGAGCCGGACCGTGGCACACGATCATGGGCCGCTCCATGTTGCGGCTCGGAGCCATCACGATGGGCGATGTCTTCTCGGATAACGGTTATGCCACCGGCATGTTTGGCAAATGGCATCTCGGTGACGGTTATCCCTATCGCGCGGAGGATCGGGGATTTCAGGATGTTGTGCGCCACGCCGGCGGCGGCGTGGGGCAGACGCCGGACTTCTGGGATAACTCCTATTTTAACGACACGTATTTCCGCAACGGCACCCCCGAAAAGTTCGAGGGCTTCTGCACCGATGTCTTTTTCCGTGAAGCCACCCGTTTCGTCGGCGAGAGTATTGAAGCGGGCAAACCCTTCTTGGCTTACATCGCCCCCAACGCGCCGCATCTGCCTTACCACTGCCCACCGGAATACTGGGAGAAATATAAAGGCAAAGGCCTGACGCCGGAAGAAGAGATTTTCTTCGGCATGATCGAAAATATCGACGACAACGTGGGTGCCCTCCGAGCCTACTTGGAAGAGAAGGGCGTGGCCGATAATACGATCTTCATTTTCATGACCGACAACGGTAGCGCGACCGGAAGCGAAGTGTTCAACGCCGGTATGCGCGGTAAAAAAGGCTCGGCCTACGATGGGGGACACCGGGTTCCCTTCTTCATGCATTGGCCGGAGGGTCAACTCACGGAGGGCCGCGATGTGGACCAACTGACGGCCCACATCGATGTGCTCCCCACGCTGATGGATCTGTGCGGGCTGCAAATCCCCATGGACTACAGTTTTGATGGCCGGACTTTGACGCCGCTCATCTATAACAATCCCACGCCTTGGGTGGAGCGTGCCATCATCACCGATTCCCAACGGGTCGTGGATCCCATCAAGTGGAAAGACTCGGCCACGATGACGAAGCGCTGGCGTCTGATCAATGGTCGGGAGCTTTACGATATGGAAACTGATCCGTCGCAGACGACAGATGAGGCGAAGAAACACCCGAAGGTCGTCGCCGCCCTGAGGGCCGACTATGATAAATGGTGGGCCAGTATTTCACCGAGTTTTGTGAAAGAAGAGCGCCTGGTCATTGGCCACGCTGAGTCCAACCCCGTGGTGCTCAATGCGCATGACTGGATCACGACCGCTCCGGTTTCCCCTTGGAATCAAGGACACATCCGTCGGGGTTATGCGATTGATGGCTACTGGTCTGTCACCGTGGCCGAAGCCGGCGAATACGATATCGAACTGCGCCGCTATCCCCCCGAATTGGCTCGAGCGATTAATGCTGAACTCCCTCCGGGCGCTCCCGTGCCAGGATTGGAGGCTTACCGCGCCCCCGCCGGGCGTAGCATTGGAGCGAAAAGCGCCATTCTCTACGTGGGTGATTTTTACGAAGAGAAACCCGTGGGCGCTTCCGATGAAGGTATCCATTTCCGACTCGAACTCGCCGCCGGCGATACCAAATTCCGCGCCTCTTTCAAAACCGGTCCCGGTCACGATGACGTGGTTGGAGCCTATTACGCGGTGGTCAAACGTCGCTAAGCGGAACTCGTGATTCCCATCATGTTCCGCTGGTGCTCCTTGAGCCTGGCCTTGGCCGTAGGCCCGGCCCTGACCGCGGCCGACTTCTATGTCGACCCGGCCGGGACGGATCGTAATCCCGGCACGGCGGCGAAGCCCGTAGCCAGCCTGGAGCGCGCTCGGGAGTTGGTGAGTGCCGTTGCCGGCAAGGAGCCGGTGACGGTGCATGTGGCTGATGGCGTGTATTACTTACCGGATACGTTGGTGTTGGGTCCGCAAGACTCGGGCACGGCGGAAGCTCCGGTGATTTACCGGGCAAACAACGAAGGCGCTGCGGTGCTCAGCGGTGGATCCTCGCTAGAGCTGCGATGGACGCCCTATCGCGACGGGATTTTCCAAGCGAAGACGCCGGCTGGACTGTCGATTGATCAGTTGTTTGTGAATGGGGAACGCCAACGCATGGCGCGTTATCCCAACTACGACGCGAGCAAGCCCACCGCGGCTTATCAGGGCTTCGCCGCCGATGCTTTCGCGGCGGAGCGGGCGGCCGATTGGGCGGACCCGACCGGTGGCTATATCCACGCCATGCATCGCTCCCGGTGGGGTGGCTACCACTATCGTATCACCGGTAAGGATGAGGCAGGTGAGGTGACTTACGAGGGAGGCTGGCAGAACAACCGCCAGATGGGAATGCACGCGGAGTTCCGCATGGTTGAAAACATATTCGAGGAACTGGATGCCGCTGGCGAATGGTTCCACGACGCCGACTCTGCCACGCTCTATTACTTGCCACCCGACGGCACCGATTTGTCCACGGCATCCATCGAGGTGGTGCGTCTGCGGCATCTGGTGGAGTTTCGGGGAACGGAGCTTGAGCCGGTGCGGCACATCTCGATGCAGGGTTTTGTGGTGAGGCATGCGGCGCGGACTTTCATGGAGACCAAGGAGCCGTTGCTGCGCTCCGACTGGACGATCTACCGGGGTGGGGCGTTCTTCCTCACCGGCACCGAGGATATTCAGATTCTCGATACCGAATTCGATCAGGTGGGCGGTAACGCGGTTTTCGTGAGTAACTACAATCGCCGGACCTTGATTCGCGGTTGTCACATTCACGACGTGGGCGGCAGTGGGGTGTGTTTTGTCGGTGATCCGGGTGCCGTGAGGAATCCGCTCTTCGAATACCACGAGAAGAATGACCTCGCCACCATCGATCGCACTCCGGGCCCCAAAACCAACAACTACCCGGCCCAGGGCATCGTGGCCGATTGCCTGATTCACGGTATCGGTCGGGTCGAGCGCCAACCAGCGGGCGTGCAGATTTCCATGTCGATGGGCATCACCGTGCGGGATACCTCGGTTTACGATTGTGCCCGGGCGGGCATCAACATCGGCGACGGGTGCTGGGGCGGTCATCTGATCGAACGATGCGACGTGTTTGATACCGTGCTCGAAACGCACGACCACGGCTCCTTCAATTCCTGGGGCCGGGATCGATTCTGGCACAGTGATCGTTCGATAACATCCCGAGAGGTGGATGCCGATCCGAGCCTGCCGTTTCTGGATGCGATGCACACGACGATCATTCGCGACAGTCGGTGGCGCTGTGATCATGGCTGGGATATTGATTTGGATGACGGCTCCAGCAACTATGCCATCTACAACAACCTGTTGTTGCGGGGAGGACTGAAGTTTCGCGAGGGATTTGGCCGGCGCGCTTGGAACAACGTCGTGGTGAATAATGGACTGCATCCCCACGTTTGGTATAACCACAGTGGCGACGAAGTGTTCGGCAACATTCTCATGACGCCGCACCAGGACATCCGGGTGAATTTCCCCGGCAAGCAGATCGACACCAACGTGTTTCACTCCCGGGATCCCGGCATCAAGGAATCGCCGGAAGGATTGGGTTGGGATGAGCACTCCGTCGTGGCTGAGCTGTCGTTTGTAGATCCGGCCAACGGCGACTTCCGGATTCAACCAAGTTCCCCGGCAACCGCCCTGGGATTTACCAATTCCCCCATGGATCAGTTCGGCGTGAAAAAACCCTCTTTGCGGGCTATTGCCCGCACCCCGGTCATTCCGGAACTCAACGTGCTCGGCGCTGCTGGGGATGGGCCGGAGGACGTGTATTGGCAGGGGGCCCGCTTGCATGGTCTGGTGGGTGAGGAATTCTCTGCCTATGGCGTGGCCAAAGAAGCGGGTGGCATCGCGGTGATGGATGTGCCGGCGGGCTCGGTTGCCTCCCAGATGGGATTATTGGCGGGGGATTTGATCCAAGGAGTCAACGGGCAGGCCGTGTCGAATTTGATCCAGTTTTTTGATTCGTTGCCCCAGGCTCACGATGCTCCGCTGCAACTGCGGTTGGTGCGCCACCAGCAGGTCAAGGTGATCGAACTCCCACCTCGGCCACCCGAATAGCTTTTAGATTCATCCCTTCTATAACGTGAAAAAATTCGAATACCTCCATCCCCGGGAACAGATCCTGAATATCATGGACCGCATCTACTCGCGGGGCATGACCACCACCTCGGGGGGCAATATTTCCATTCTTGATGATGACGGCACCATCTGGATCACACCAGCGGGCGTCGATAAGGGCTCGCTGACGTGGGAGGACATTGCGCGGGTGCATCCGGACGGAAAGATCGAAGGCCGTAATAAACCCTCGTCGGAGTTTCCTTTTCACCAAGCGATTTACGAGGCCCGGCCCGATTTGAAGGCCATCGTGCATGCGCATCCCAACGCGTTGGTGTCGTTCAGCATCGTGCGCCAGGTGCCGCCGGTGAGGGCGATCCCGCAGGCCTACGATGTCTGTCGCAATGTGGGTTTCGCCCCCTATGCCTTACCGGGCAGCGAACAACTTGGCCGCAACATTGCTGACTCCTACCGTGAGGGAAACGACTCCGTGATCCTCGAGAACCATGGCGTGGTGTGCGGTGGGGGCGATTTGCTGGAAGCCTTCAGTCGTTTCGAAACGCTCGAATTTTGCGGTCAACTCGCGATCAACGCCCAACGCCTCGGTGGCATCCGCGAGCTGACGCCGGCTCAAGTAGAGTTGCGCAAGCAGGACAAGCACCTGCTGCCTGAGTTTGACCGGGGACCGATTTCCAGCTCCGAGAAGGCCCGCCGTCGTCACATGAGCGACATCATAAAGCGCGCCTATCACCATCAGCTGGTCTCCAGTGCGGAGGGCGTCGTTTCCACCCGGCTCGATGATCAACAGTTTCTAATTTCTCCCACCGGAGTGGATCGCAACTTGATGGAACCGGAAGACATGGTGCTCATCGCCAACGGTCAACGGGAGCGCGGTAAGTTGCCCAGCCGCTCCGTTAAGATGCACGAAACGATCTACCGGGACCATCCGTGGGTGGGTGCCATCATGACGGCCCAGCCGGTGTGTAGCACCGCGTTCTGTCTGGTGGACAAACCCTTCGCCACGAGAACCATCCCGGAAAGCTATCTGCTGCTGCGAGATGTGCCCCGTTTGCCGTTTGGGTCTCAGTATACCGACGAAGACCGGGTCTCTCAAACGATTGGTCGGGCCAGCCCGGTTTTGATGATCGAGAACGAAGCGGTCCTTTCCCTCGGCAGTGGATTGCTGGAAGCCTATGACCGTATCGAAGTAGCGGAGTTTACCGCCTCCTCTCTGATCGATGCCGAGAGCCTCGGAGGCCTCGTTGAAATGGGAGATGACGCCATCGACGAATTATCCAAGGCCTTTGGTCTTTCCTGACCGAGTCAGCGTCCTGCCCCGAATCCTCTTCATCGGTCTCGCAAAAGCGCTCGGCCGGACCGTCGACGATAAGTGTTTTTGGATCTCCATTGGATGCGTTCATCTCTGAGTGAGGCTCAATTATTATTACCCCATTATTAGGGGATAGGCAGAGTATCGATTCCGGGTTAGAATGGAAAAAATCCGATCAGAGTGGTCTTCAGTAGTCCTGATGTCGTCCGCTTGTGGCTTTCCCACGGGCAAAGCTCTTTTCCCCCCTAACCCGGAACAGAAATGAAACCAATCCTATTCCCCTTACTCATTGTTGCCGCCAGTGCCCTACCTCTGACGGCCAATGATCCCGCGACGCAGATTCCAGTGGCTCCGAACGACATTTCTTTTGAATATCGTTTCGACGACGACCTGAAGCAGACCCCGGATTCGATCGCCCGTCAGAACCTCTGGTTCCGCGATGCCAAGTTCGGCGCATTTATTCACTTCGGGGTCTATTCGACCTTGGAAGGTGAATACAAAGGACGCGGTAACGAACACCGTTACTCCGAATGGATTCAGATTTCGGCCAAGATCCCGGCCACGGAGTATCATCAGATCGCGACGCAATTTAATCCCTCGGAGTTTGATGCTGACGAATGGGCCAAGACTTTTAAGGATTCGGGGATTCGCTATGTGGTGATCACCTCGAAGCATCACGACGGGTTCGCGCTCTTCAAATCGATGGTCAGCCACTACAACATCGTCGATTGCACGCCGTTCAAGCGCGACATCATCAAAGAGCTGAGCGAAGCCTGTCACCGTCAGGGGCTGAAGTTTGGCGTCTATTATTCGAATGCCCAGGACTGGAATGAGCCGGATGCTCCCATGATCGTTCCGAGTAAGGAAATTTTCCGCTGGGATGTTCATCCCAATCTGCCCAAGGACTTTCAGCCCAACATGGATCGCTACATCCATAAGAAGAGCCTTCCGCAAGTGGAAGAGCTGGTGAAGAACTACGAATTGGATCTGATCTGGTTTGATACTCCAGCGGGTATGAACTTGGAGCGGGTGAAACTCTTCAGTGACATGGTGCGGAAGTATCGCCCCGACTGCCTGATCAACTCGCGCATCATCCACAAGGGGAAGGGTAAGATCGATCCGCAGTATCTGCCCTACTACGACTACGTCTCGATCGGTGATAAAGAGGTCCCGACCAAGAAGCTGCCGCTGTATGTCGAGTCGCCTGATAGCGTGAGTTCCTCGTTTGGCTACTAGACCAAAGGTGAGCACTACTACCACACGGAAGAGGAGATCTCCATCGCTTCGTGCACACGATCTGCGCGGGCGGCAACGCGCTCATCAACAACGGCCCCATGGGTAATGGCAAACTCGATCCGGAAGCCGTCCGGATCTACAAGTCGATGGGCGAATGGCTGAAGGTGAATGGCGAGTCCATCTACAGCAGTGTCCGTAACCCGCTGGATGCCCGCCCGGAGTGGGGGGACATCTCCGCCAGCAAGGATGGCAAGGCTATCTACCTGCATGTATTTGAATGGCCCGAATCCGGTAAGGTCACCCTCCATGGACTATCGGATTCCGTCGCCTCCGCCGCCTATTTGGCCACGGGCAAAAAGGCTAAATTTTCCCAACAGGGAAATGACCTGACGCTCTCGCTTTCCGCCGCGGCTCAGACGAAGCACATTACAGTGGTGAAACTGATGCTATAGGTGTTGATTGAAATGCCCCCGCTTTGTTGACCGTCCTTTCGGTCGATTTTTAAAAGAACGCCCCCACGAACATGAACAAAATTATTCCCTCCATAATCCTCGGTGCTTTGCTGTTGCCGGTGTGCTCGGTCGCGAAGGATCGGCCCAACATTGTCTTCCTCCTGACCGACGACCAAAGCTCGAGTTCAGTCGGATCCTACGGCAACCCGGATGTGCAGACGCCGCAGATTGATCGACTCGCTGGTGATGGCGTCTCATTCGACCGCTACTACACCACGACCGCCATTTGCATGGCCTCGCGGGCAACGTCGATGACGGGAAAATACGAATACAAAACCGGCTGCAACTTCGACCATGGTGACATGCTGACAAGTATCTGGCAGCAGTCGTATCCGGTTCTGTTGCGGGAAGCGGGTTATACCACCGCTTTTGCGGGTAAATTCGGGTTTGAGCTTCGCGATGCACCAGGTGCAGAAGGGTTGGGCATGCCGGAGGATGATTTCGACCGCTGGGGCGGGGGACCGGGTCAGACCTCTTACGAAACGGCCAAGAATAAATCGATGGTGGCCTATGCCAAAGAATACCCGCACTCAACGCGCTCCTACGGTGCATTCGGGCGCGACTTCATTAAAGATGCCGCCGCCGGTGATGCTCCGTTCTGTCTCTCGATTAGCTTCAAGGCTCCCCATCACCCCACGACACCAGATCCCATTTATGATGACGTTTATGCGGGAAAGACATTTGAGAAACCGGAGAACTACGGCCGCGAAAATGGGGAACATTTTTCAGAGCAGAGTCGCCAAGGCCGCCAGTATAAGCGCTTCCACGATTGGCACTACTCGGACGAATATGATCGGGTCATGGCGACCTACAATCAGCAGATCTATGCCATCGATGTGGCGGTTGGTATGATCCGAGATGCGCTGGTTGAAGCGGGCGTGGACGGCAACACGGTCGTCATCTTCACCTCCGATAACGGCTTTTTAAACGGTTCCCACGGCTACGGTTCCAAGGTCTTGCCTTACGAAGAAGCCAGCCGCGTCCCGATGATCATTTACGATCCCCGCAGTGCAAATTCTGGGCAGGCCCTTCGCCGTGACGCGCTCGCGGCCAATATCGATATCGCACCCACAATTATCACGCTCGCAGGACTTCCCGTTCCTCGCGATGTGGACGGAGGGGATTTGATGCGCGTTTACGAGGACCCCACCGCGGCAATTCATGAGTCGATCGCCTTGATTAATGTCTGGGGTAACAAGCCGGCCCAAGCGATGGGCGTCGTCACCAAGGATATGAAATACCTCTACTGGGGTTATGCCGCCAAAGGGTTTGAGGAAACCGAGGAACTCTACAATCTCGCCGATGATCCGTTGGAACTGACAAATCAAACCATGCTGGCGGAGTCGCGCGCGGAGCTCAAAGCGATGCGCCAGATCTACGACCAGCACCTTGCCCGCTGGCAAACCCAGGCCGTGTCACATCACGGCTACCAGCCCTACGGGACCTATTTTGATCGCAAAGCTTCTTGGGCTGAAAAGGCGGCGGTATTTTCCAAACTGGGTTGGAAGCCCAGCGCGAATTACTGACCAAATGGTGAAAACTCTGTTCTCACTATTTCTTGCGGTAACCTTGGCCGGCGTGAGTGCAGGGGCCGAGGCGGGAGCGATTTCATCGGCGGATTTTTATATTTCGTCTGCAGGCAGCGATGCATGGTCGGGAACTATTGCGGCCGCGAACGCGGCGGGCAATGACGGTCCGTTCGCGACTTTGACGCGGGCGCGGGATGCCGTCCGTGAGCTCAAGGGAAGACGGACGGGCGACATCCTCGTTTACATCCGGGAGGGCACATATCGCTTGGACGAAACCGTCGTCTTTGGATTGGACGACTCAGGTAATGACGACGCGACGATCACCTACGCCGCTTACCCGGAAGAGACACCCGTTTTCACCTCGGCGGTCGCTGTCGATGGGTGGACGCGATTGGGAGAAACATCCACGGACCTATCTGAGGTCGCTCGCAGCCACGTTATGGTGGCGGACGTGGACGAAAAATTCCTCACCCTTTACGACGGTGAAGGCCGGCTGCCGCGGGCCCGTTCCGCCAAATTCGCCGCGCAGGTGCCGGATTCGGATGCCGAACAGGCTGCGTTTAAACTCACGCGAAACAAACTGTATTATCCGGAAGGGACCCTGAGAAATTGGTCCAATATTGAGGATGTGGAGCTGTTCATTCGTCCGCAGCATGCTTGGATCTTCAACATCTTGCCCTTGGCTTCGGTGAATGAGACCGAGCGCATTGCGACTACCAAGATTCCGGGGAGCTACACCCTGCGGCCGCAGATCATTCAGTTGGTCGAGTCCGAGTTGGCTTGGGTAGAGAATGTTCTGGCGGATTTGGATGAACCGGGGGAGTGGGTGCTCAACACTCAGAAAGGCAAACTCTACCTGTGGCCCCGTTCCGATACACCGGTGGTCCGTCCCCAATTGCGCGAATTGATTCGCATTGAAGGCGAAATCGATCGCCCTGGCCCGAAGGACATACCGGTCCGTAACCTGCACTTTCGCGGGCTCAGCTTCACGCAGGGGGATCGCTACACGCTTAAGGACAACGATGCCGGATTGCAGCATGACTGGGAGATGTTCGATGTGGACAACGCCTTGTTCCGTCTGCGCGGCGCGGAGAACTGTGTGATCGAGTCCTGCCACTTCGTCGACAGTGGTGGCGGCGCGATTCGGGTGGACCTATATGGTCGGAATATCCGCATCGAAAACAACCACATTGAGCGGATCGGAGGCACGGGGATTTTGCTCAGCGGTTACGGTCCGGGCATCAAGGATGTTAATGGCGGCAATAGCGTTCTGAACAATCACCTGCACGATTTCGGGGAGATCTATCGGCATTCACCGGGAATCATGCTTTGGCAAAGTGGGGAGAATCGGGTGGCTAATAACCTCCTGCACGATGCGCCTTATTGCGGCATCATTGTCTCCGGATTTTTACGCCACTTTTTCGAGCGGCCCGACGCCCGCGAGCTGGTTCGGACCGTGCGTTCGGACGAGGTGGACCAGGCGTTGGATCTGAACGAATGGGAGGCGGCTCTGCCGTATCTACACACGCATGACAACCTGATCGAATATAACGAAATCCACCACGTGATGGGGGAAATGGCGGACGGTAATGGCATCTACATTCGGGGCGCCGGGGCCGGAAATGTGATCCGACGCAATTATATCCACCACCTCCTGGGCCCCACGCGCATGCAGGCGGCGATTCGGACCGATGGCGGGCAGCGCGATACCGTGATGGCGGAGAACGTGATCTACAAAAGCACCTCCAAGGGCATTGTGCTCAAACTCAACAACCGGGTTGAAAACAACGTGGTCGTCGATCTGGTGGAGGCACAGTTTCGGGGCGAATCGATTCCCGCGTCCTATCTTACCCTGCGTGAGTCGCCCCTCGATGGAGCCACCATCCAGCGCAACATTTTCTCATCCTCGAGTGGTCGCGGTGATTACTTTGATGAAACCAAGGAACGCCGATTCCCGGTCATGGCGTTGGCCAAGGATGCGGATACCGATTCCAATGTGTATTACTCCGGAAGTGAGAGCGATCTAGCCGCTACTCATCTGCGAAAATCGCAGAACGACGGCAGCGATGCTCACGGTCTGGCGACTGATCCGCTCCTGATAAATCCGGCGGCAGCAGACTTTCGTTTGATGCCCGGGTCGCCGGCGCGGGAGTTGGGCATCGTATCGTTGGACGTATCCGAAATGGGTCTGCGGCCTACGTCCGAAAACAAAGCACCCGTCACAGCCAATTGGACGGGCGAATCCCTGCGCGACATCGTGTATAAAAAAGTCGGCGCGACCGAACTGCACCTAGATGTTTATCTACCGCCCGTGAAGAAATTCGAATCCGCTCCCGTGGTCTACTTTGTTCACGGCGGCGGCTGGGCCGCGGGCAGCAAGGACAAGTTTGTATCGCGGCTCTTTCTTCCCGTTTTTAAGGAGCTGGCTGAATCGGGATTCGTTGGCGTTTCCGTGCAATACCGATTCGCCCGAAAAGGGCGAGGCGTTTTGATGCGAGATTGCGTCACCGATGCGATGGATGGCCTGCGCTACCTTCACCAGAACGCGGAGCGTCTCGGCATAGATCCGGAGCGCATCGTCGTATTTGGAGACTCTGCGGGGGGACAGTTGGCACAGATGTTGAACCTCGCCGGTCCTCAGGGTTTCCGGGGTGACGACGGGTTGGCGGAATTCGGTATTCAACCGGTCGGGGCAGTATCGTGGTATGGCCCGACGGACTTCACCGACAGCAAACTTTTTGAAACTGATTTTTCAGACAAGAACCCCGATCGTTTTGGCGAGCGCATTGTGGGACCGGGCCAAAGTTACGCCGATCAACCCGAAGCATTTGAGGAGATGAGTCCCTACTATTGGATTCAGCCCGATAGCCCGCCGATGCTGCTGATCCAAGGGAACCGCGATTCGACCATCCCGCTCGCTCATGCGCTCCATCTGCAGGAGAAAGCCGACCGGATTGGCGCAAAAGTGGATACGATCATTGTAGAAAATTCGGGCCACAATTGGCGGTCGGCCGGTGGAGAGCCTTCGCCGTCCGCCGCAGAAATTCAGCGGATCACGGTGGAGTATACGCAAGGGCTGGTATCGCCCGATCTTTGAGCTCAGGCAAGTGCATGGCGTGGAAGGGCGGTAACGGCACGGTTGAGGAGGAGAAATCACATTCTCCTACCGAAAATGAGGGTAGTTAGGCTCGTGGGCTTGACCTATGCTGTTGCGCCTTTCGCTACGCATCAGGCTAACCCGCTTATTTACCCCAAACCCAGTATGCCCAGAATGATCTACTCGTTGCTAAAAATGGTGAGGGGCTACGCTGACAGCGCCCAAGGTGCCGGTATCTCGAGTGAACCTCAACGGGAGGTGGGAATACCTTTGTTGACGCTCATTCAGCGGCAGATTTCCCCCTCTCGGAGAATACTCCTGACGATGCGACGGATGCTATTCAGTCTTTGGGCCGCTACGTTGTTTGGGATGGTGAGTTTGCAAGCCCAGACGAATGGGGAGTTGGCTGACTTTTATGTATCTCCGGCGGGATCCGATGCTTGGTCTGGCCAACTCGCTTTGCCGACAGCGGATGGGTCCGATGGACCCTTCGCCACGCTGGCCCGAGCGCGTGATGCGGTGCGCGAATTGAAGGAAACGAAGTCGACGGACATCGTGGTTCATCTTCGCGGCGGAACCTACCGGGTTGATCAAACCATTGTCTTTGGGTTGGAGGACTCGGGCGAAGGGGACGCCACGATCACCTACGCCGCCTATCCTAACGAACGCCCGATCCTAAGTGCAGGAACTCCGATAGAGAATTGGACGCGAGTGACCAGCGAACTCCCCCGACTGCCGGCGGCGGCGCAGGGTAACGTTTGGGTGGCGGATGTCTCCACCCGCTTCCTCACCCTTTACGACGAAGAAGGCATGTTACCCCGAGCCCAGTCGGAGCTCATCCATCCTTTGCCGGGAGGAACTCTCACCGAAGCTCGTTTGCCAGTGGGCCGGTTGCAGGACTGGTCCAATGTGGAGGATGTAGAAATTTTAGTGCGGCCCACGCGGGATTGGGTGGTGAACATGCTGCCGCTGGAATCAGTGGACGCTCAGGCGGGCGTGGCCCGCACAGCGATCGAGGCGACCTATGCGATCGTGAGGCATGGCGTCTGGATTGAGAATGTGCTGGAGGAACTCGATCAACCGGGGGAATGGGTCCTGAACACGCAGGAGGGCAAGGTTTACCTCTGGCCGCGAAACGAGTCCACCGTGGTCGCACCTCAACTCCTGGAACTGATTCGGGTCGAAGGAGTGATCGATAAGGCGGGCCCGACCGATAAGCCCGTGCGCAATCTGCATTTCCGCGGTCTCACCTTCAAACATGGGGAACGCTACACCCTGACTCACGATGATGCCGGGTTACAGCATGATTGGGACATGCACGATAAGAACAATGCGCTGGTGCGTCTCCGGGGCACGGAGAACTGTGTGATCGAAGCCTGCCATTTTCTGCACAGTGGCAGTGGTGCGATCCGGGTGGATCTGCACGGCATCGGCAACGAGATCTCCTCCAATCATATCGAATATATGGGCGGCGGTGGCATCCTCCTGTGTGGTTATGGTCCCGGCACCAAGGATGTGAATAAGCAGAATATTGTTCATAATAATTACATCCACCATGTCGGCGAAATCTATTGGCATTCGCCGGGAATCTTCCTGTGGCAAAGTGGCGAAAACCGGGTAACAAATAACCTGATACACGATACGAACTATATCGGTTTAATCCTCTCCGGTTGTGTGATCCGGTTTTTCGATCTGCCTGACCAACGGGAACAGGTTCGGGCCATTCGGCGGCATGAAGTCGGGGAACTACCCGAAGACTATCAGGCCAGCGACGTGGAACCCTTTCTCCACAGCCGAGGCAATCTGATCGAAAATAACGAGATCCACCATGTGATGAAAAAGTTGGGGGACGGCAACGGCATCTACATTCGGGGCGCTGGTGCGGGTAATGTGATTCGGCGTAACTACGTGCACCATTTGGTGGCGGCGACGCCCAAGCAGAGCGCCATCCGCACCGATGGCGGCCAACGGGATACGTTAATCGCCGAGAACATCATGTTCCTCTGCAAGTCTCAGGGCATCACTTTGAAACTGAATAACCGGGCGGAGAACAACATCATTGCGGATGTCATCTCCCCGCGAGGCGTCTATTTGAAAGTGATTGAGGGGCCTTCCACGGGAGCGGCCAATCTGCGAAATATTTACTACTCCACGCATGCGGATGCCACGTTCATCGTGGAACCGTCTGAAGGAACTGGACGGGTGGGGGAAGATAGTCGCGGACGGGTGAAAGCGCGGATGCAGGACATGGATTCCGACCGAAACATCTACTTCTGCAAAGAGGATACATCCCTCGGCGAGGAGACACTTGCTCGGCTGCAGGGGAAAGGGGTGGATGTCCTGAGCCGAGCGGTTGATCCTCTGTTTATGGATCCGGAGAATGGCGATTTCAGATTCAAGCCTGGTTCACCGGCCTGGGAGATGGGGATCAAGGAAATCGATGTTTCCGCGATCGGTCTGCGACCGCATCCTTATGGTGAGTGGGCGGATTTATACTCGTTGAAGTGAATCCCGGAAAGGAATTGAAATGAAGACAAGCACATGGATCTCGATTAAAGGTGGGGCGCTGGGACTTCTTCGTCCCCCCCCTAAACACCGGATACGAAGTTTTCCTTTATTCTGCTAGAGTGTTCGCGGTGTCCCCAGTTTTGGGGTTTACGGTTACCTCGCAGCTAGTCGCCTCTCAGACCCAATCAGATGAACCCCATAATCACTGAATCACTATGAAAATATCCGGCAGAATCTTTGTCGTCGGTCTGTTTCCGTTCGTGGCTGCTTTACCGGCGGTGGAATTTTCGACCCCGGAGCAATCACTGGAGGGCGATGCGCTGCTAACGTCCTATTTCACTGAGGTCGCGCCGATCATGGAGAACTATTGCGCCCGTTGCCATGGCGAGAAGAAGCAGAAGGGCGATCTCCGTTTTGATGAGGTGGATCCGACTATGACGTCGGACCACGACGTCGTGATTTGGGAGTCCGTTCTCGATGCGGTCATCCTTCATGACATGCCGCCGACTGAGGAGGATGAGAAACCCAGCGATTCCGAACGGCAGCAAATCGTGGACTGGATTCACACCTCGTTTGATCGGGTGGCTGAACAGCGCCGGGCAAATCGATCATCGCCCATGCGGCGTCTGACCGTTTCGGAATATGAAAACACCCTGCAGGAACTTTTCGGCACGGGGGTTGCCTTTGGCGGGGATCTTCCCGCCGCGCCTTTGTCCGCGCATGGCTTCTCGCGTGATGCGGCTTTGTTGGGGGTGTCTGCCCTGGAGCTGGAATATTTCCTGAGTATCGCCCGTGAAGCCGTTGATGATTTTGTGCTCTTCACCGAACCTATCCCCGAGAGTGAGCACTTTCTGATCGAATTTGAAGACGTGGAGTATCGTCCCGGTGTCGCGGGTGGGTATTCCGTTGATGAGCCTTTGTCCGCCGAGGCGCTGGCGGAGAAACGCGAGGCGAGGGAGGCGGGACCGGTCGTTTATTCCGATCGCACCCTATTTCCGTTTCCGGACGGACCACTCAACCGCAACACGGAGGAATTGAATCGGTCGGATCGGCAGAAATTTCCCGAACAATTTGCCCGGTTCAAGAGCCTCAACCTCCACCAAGCCGGCGAGTTGATCGCAAGAGTGCACGTGGCCGCAAAATTGGGCGACGAGGGTTCGGCGCCTCGACTTCGATTCAAAATCGACGGCGGCTCGGGATTTGAGTTCGGAGATCCGATCGAAGGCGAACGTGATGTTACCGCACCCATGGATAAACCGCAGGTGGTTACATTCCGGATCCCGTTCCGCTACGTGGCGCCGGAGACCAGGGACGAGGATAAAGGGACCCGGTTGATCTTCCGTATAACCAATGTGTCGCATGACCCCGATGCGATTTATGATGTGGTTCCAGAGGGGTATAATTATGGACCCTCCAACCAGGGGTTGATTGCGCGATATCGTTGGACCCTGGCGAACGCGATTGTCAGCAAAACCGCCATGCGTGAAGCCGGGGTGAACGAACTTTATCTCGATGCGATCGAAATCGATATTGTGCCCTTCGGTCTGGATATGAGCACCCGGCTTTGGCGGATCGACGCCCAACGCGCCGCGATGAACTCCGGGGCCGACTCGCGCCCCGTGGCGCAGGAATCGATCGACGCCTTCATGCAGCGCGCTTTTCGGCGTTCGATCGCTCCGGCGGAATTGGAGGAGATGATGTCACTCTACGATCAATTTGTTAGCGACGGAGATGGCTTCGCGGATGCGCTCAAGGAAACGCTCAGCACCGTCCTTATTTCAGATCCCTTCTTATATGTAGCAGCCCCAGTTCCACTCGAAGATCATCCCGATATTTCAGAGGAAGAGCGAATCCAGCTAGCGTCTCGACTTTCCTACTTTCTGTGGAGCGGTCCACCCGATGATCGTCTGCTCGAGCTGGCGGCTCGAGACCGGCTCAGCGACCCCGCCATCCTTGCGGCCGAAGTGGAGCGCATGTTGCAAGACAGTCGTGCCCGCCGTTTCAGCTCCCGATTTGCGCAGGAGTGGCTGCGTTTGGACAAGTATGGGTTGGTCGCCGTGAATCCCGAATTTTATCATGACTACGATGAAGACCTCGGCTTAGACATGGTCGCGGAGACCATCACCACGTTTCAGGAAATTTTCCACGGTGACCTCGATGCGCGAAAGCTGATTTCTTCCGATACCGTTTACGTCAACCAACGCTTGGCCCGTCACTATGGAATGCCCGCTGTGACCGGCGGCGAGTTTCAAGAGGTGAGGGTGCCGGATTACCGCACGCGGGGAGGCCTGCTTCAGCAGGGCGCGATTCTGACCATGACGGCAGATGGTGCGGAATCCAATCCGATCTACCGCGGAGTCTGGATTTTGGAACGCCTGTTAAATGATCCGCCCCCGCCGCCGCCGCTAGCGGTTCCGGCGTTGGAGGCATCCTCGGCAGACTTTGTTGGTCTTACTCTCAAACAAAAGATTGAGCTGCATCGTGAACAAGAATCCTGCGCCGCCTGCCACGCTAAGATCGACCCGTGGGGTCTGGCGCTCGAAAACTTTGATGCAGTCGGTGCCTGGCGCGATAAGGCCCTGGTGGTCAATCAAGACACCGCGGCCCGGACGTTTTCTCCCATCGACAGTAGCACCGTCCTGCCTACCGGCGAGGAGATCGAAGATTCGTCCGATCTCGCTACGTTCCTCCATCGCGAACGAGAAGACGAAATTACGCACTCCTTGGCCTGGCACATGTTAACCTACGCGATCGCGCGTGAACCCAATTTGGGCGACCAATCTGAACTGGATTCGATCCACCGCCATTTCCGCACCTCCGGCTACAAATTATCGGCCCTCGTTTTGGCCATTGTCCAAAGTGAAGTCTTTCAGGCCGGGCCCGATGCCCCGGCCCCGACGATGGATGTCGCAGATCTTTAGAAAACACCCCAACCCTGAATAAAACAAAACCATGAGCCTTTCATCTCCCCACTCCCGCCGCGATTTCATGAAGCTTGGATTGGCTGGCTTGGCCTTGCCTCCGCTCGCTTCGATGCTGGGCACGCAAAATGTCGCCGCCCCAGCCGCGCCGGGAAAGCCCGCTCGACTGGTCACCATCTTCTTCCCGAACGGCGTATCACTTCCGCCGGTAGGGCACCCCAGTTTTAACGACTGGCACTGGTTCCCGCATACTCCCGGTTCAGACTATACGCTGACCAAACCGCTCCAGCCGCTCGCCGGGTTGCGCAACGACATTTCGATCTTATCCGGGTTTTCTCATCCGAATCTACGCTCGAATATCACCCACTCCTGCAGTGCCCAGTTCCTCACCGGCGAGGATCAGTCGAAGGGCTACAAGAATTCCGTCAGTTACGACCAGGTGTTAGCCGGCCAGATCGACGGCGCGACGCGATTCTCATCCCTGGCGTTGTCCACCAACGGGGGCACCGGCAGCGTGGGGCGTCCCGCCACCATTTCGGTCAACCGTGATGGCGCGCTGCTGCCTTCCTTGTCGGAGCCTCGGCAGATCTTCGATCGGCTATTTACGGTGGATGAACGCGGCGCGGAAGAACGCGCCCGGGCGATCGCTCGCGATCGCAGTATCCTCGATCGCGTGAGTTCGAGACTGTCGCGTTTGAATGGGACCCTCGGCGCCGAGGACCGGGCTCACCTCGACAGTTATTTGACGGCCACCCGATCCCTGGAAAAGCAACTCGGGCGGGCCAACGACTGGCTGAACGTGCCGAAACCCGAAGTCGATCCCGGGTTGTTTGATTTTAATGCCGAGCCCACCCGCGAGCTGGGAACGAACTATCTGCGCACGATGTTCGACCTCATCCACATGGCACTGCTCACCGATTCCACGCGTGTCGTGACGTATCAAACCGCGATGGAGAATTCTGGCGGCCGAGGCAATAAACTTCCCTACGCGGCCGGTCTTTCGATGCACCATCACCAGCTCAGTCATAGTGCATCCCGCGATGAAGGCGGTTGGGAACGGTGGGCGAAATACGACCGGTATCTGACCGAACGCCTCTCCGAGTTTTTGACTAAAATGTCTCAAACGCCGGATCCGTTGGCGGAAGGCAGTCTGCTGGATAATACCATCGTGCTCTACGGCTGTGGCACGAGTAAGACCCACATCGGTCGGAACTACCCACTGGTTCTCGCCGGCGGCAAAAACCTCGGCATCAAGCATGGTTCCTTCCACCGCTTCGACGAAGAACGTCCGTTCAATGACCTGCTCCTAACGCTCCTGCAACAGGCCGGAGTTGAAACCGGCAGCTTCGGCGACAGCGCCGGAACGGTAGACCAAATCATCGCCTAAGGAAACTGAACGGCGCGCTCGGCGAGCACTCCCTACCTCATATTTGCCGTCCGACTCACGTAAATGGGTAGGGCGGTTTCGCCGAAGCCGCCGTTTCATCTGTTCAGCATCATCCGGCATCTAGTTCTTTACGCCCGACAGTCAGAACCCATTGAAAATGAATATCCTTTCTAAAACCCGATTCCTGCTGGCGGTGATGGCGCTCGGTCTCCTGCCCGTCTTTCCTGTAAGCGCTGCTGCGGCAGGCCTTCATGGAGCCAAGCCAAACATCATTCTGGTGATGACCGATGATCAGGGGATGGGCGATTTGACCAGTATGGGGAACCCGATTCTGCAGACCCCGCATCTCGATCGGTTTTACGCGCGATCGACCCGGTTTACTGATTTCCAAGTGAGTCCGACCTGCGCTCCGACGCGGTCGGCGATGATGAGCGGTCGGGCGCCTTTTAAGAATGGAGTGACGCATACTATTCTGCAGCGCGAACGGATGGCTTTGGATACTGTGACGTTTCCGGAAGTTTTGAAATCGGTGGGCTACCATACCGGTTTATTCGGCAAGTGGCACTTGGGGGATGAAACGGAATATTTACCCCAGAATCGGGGATTCGATGAAGTGATCATGCACGGGGCAGGGGGTATCGGGCAGACGGGCTTGGGTGACTTCCCGGCTAACGGGGAGAACACCTATTTCGACAACATGCTGTTGCACAACGATACGGTGGTTAAGACCAAGGGCTTCTGCACCGATGTGTTTTTCCAGGCTGGCCTCGCTTGGATTAAGCAGCAACATGAAGCGCAGGCACCCTACTTCGCCTACATCTCGTTGAATGCACCGCACGGGCCTTTCATTGCTCCGGATAATTACAAAAAGAGATTTCTCGATGCGGGCTATGATGAGAACACCGCCGCCCGCTACGGGATGATTGAAAACATCGACGACAATTTTGGGCTCCTCTGGTCAAAGCTGAATGAGTGGGAAGCCCTGGGAAATACCTTGGTCATTTTCATGACCGATAACGGCATGTCCATGCGACCGATCACGCAGAATGGGAAATCGGTGCCGAAGTATAATGCCGGGCTTCGTAGTGCGAAGAATTCGCCCCACGAAGGGGGCTCACGCGTTCCGGCTTTCTGGTATTGGCAGGGCGTCTTGAAGGAAGGTTCAGATATCAACGCCCTGACCGCGCATCTCGATCTGTATAAGACGTTCTGCGAGTTGGCGGGTGCTGAGCTCCCCCCCAAAATGCAAGCGTTGGATGGGCGTTCACTACTGCCACTACTGGCCGATAAGAACGCGGCCTGGGCGGACCGTGAATTGTTCATCCACTGTGGGCGCTGGCCTACCGGCGAACGGGAATCATTCAAATATGTGAAGAGCGCGGTGCGGACCGCCCAATGGCGGTTGGTCAACAACGTGGAGCTCTATGATGTTTTCCAAGATCGCGGACAGGAGAAGGATGTCGCCGCCGACCACCCCGAAGTCGTTAAACGCCTGCGCCAGTCCTACGACACGTGGTGGAAAGAAGTTGAACCACTGGCCGTCAACGAAGGTATGCCCCGGGTCGAAAAACACCCGTTTGCGATCCGTTACCAAGAACAGATGAAGACGATCGGAATCCCCGAGTGGGCGCCGCCTGCCCTCTGATTTAATCGGACGGTTGGTTTCTCCGCACGGGTGATGTGTGTCGCCGGGAGCCGCTTTTTGATTCCAGAAATCAAGGTGCCTCTAACCAGGCACCCAGTTTTTGCGCCGTTTGATTGGGTCTGTCAGGTCCTATAGACATCTTTTCGGTGACCAACCTTGATGACCTCAATAATGAGGTGTCCGGAATGGACATCATACAGGATTCGATAGTTGCCAGTGCGAATGCGGTAGCTTTGCTCGCTGCCACTTAATTTTGTGCATCCCGGCGGGAACGGATCAGACATCAATGCTTCAACCGCGGCTAAGATGCGCAGCCGGTCCTGCGCTCCAATCTTTCTCAGATCCTTCTTGGTCGAGCTACGCCACTCAATCCGATAAGAGGCCATCGCGCTTCATCTCTTCGATAAATTTTTCGTGAGGAATGGTCGGCTCTTTCCTCCGCTCCGCAATCGCAGCAAGATCCTCGAGATCCTCCAAAAGGTTCTCGTAGTCCGAGATCGGAAGCAGAACAGCGGTCCGCTTGCCGGTTTCGTCCGTGACGAACTGTGCGTTAGTGTTCATGAGCAATGAACGTGCTCAAATTGAGTAAAATGTCGAGAGCAGCGATTTTAACCCAATGTCTAGTATGAGACGCTGTTGACCAGGGGCGGGCATGGCGGGCAGAAGGATCAATTCTGACTGGAGAAACTAAATCCTACGGTGATTCGCCTAAGATACAGGCGCCGCATCAGTCTTGTGCGTTGATCCAGGCTTTCATGCCGTCTGCATTCCCCCTCGGTTCCCCTTCTGATACAATCGAAGTTCAAACGGTAGAGGATTGACCCTTCAAAAGACCGTCGTCCAGCGACTATTCAAAGTAGACCGACCTTAAATGGTCATAGACCGCTTTCATTTCCGCGGAGGTGAGGGCGGTTTCATACATCAGGAGTCGGGCGAGTTCGCCGTCGAAGGATTCTTTACCTTGATGGTTGATGGCGTTGCGTTCGGTGCCGATGGCCATGCGACTGGGCTCTACATCTCCCACGGGGAAATCATGGGAGTTAACCGCCTGGGTTGGATCATTCACAAAGAGGTCCAGTTGCACGATGCCCTGGCCGGAGCCTTGCCGACCCATGATGATGTGCCACTCATTGATGGCCGGAGCGGGCGCTTCAACTTCTGGCGTGTTGATGCCGTCGCGAACCTTTTCATTTAGACCATTCCGCGAGCCCATGTAGACGCGTCCATCGGGATAAAATGACCCCCAGAAGCCGGCGTATTGCCCTGATTCCTTTTGCGGTGGACCCGAGCTTCGAAGGCAACCGAAAAAGGCGTTGGGGTATCGCGAATTGATCTTTCCGGGTCCTCCCTGTTCGTAGGCTTTGATGACCGCGAACCAAGTATAGCCGCCGCCGGTCATCATGCCGTGAAACGCCTCATCGTTGTCGTTGATCAATTCGTCTTCTCTGAAGATGAGGGTGTCGTGACCATTGATCTCCTGACTTTGTCGCAAAAGGGTCGGTCGTCCCGTGCCCAACACCTCCTGTGAAATTATAGTCTTGGTGCGCCCTTCCTCGGTGGCGGTGAAGTCGATCGCTTTCGCATGGGGCGCTTGGTTGGTCCAAGTGGTCACCATGTTCTTCTCCTCAGTCGTCACACCGATGTCCGCGTTCAGATCCAGTACCAAATCCTCTTGGATAAAGTCCTGCGAGAACCCCCACGATGAAAATAAGACAAGGGCGATGGGCAGGGACTTTAAAATTCGAGCGATATGCATACGGGTGATTTTTTTGAAGAGGGAAGGTTGGTGGCTTAGTTTTAGGTCGCGCCTAACGTGGGGAATTTTAGGATCTTCTTCCTCCCGGTATTTGCGAGGGGTCGTTGGATTGCGATGAGGGGGCCGAGTAGTCGCTCGTCCTTAAAATTAAGGCTGAAAACAAGTCCGAAAGCCACCGCTTAAAATGGCGGTGGCCTGTTTTTTCGAGAAGTCTTATAGTTTGAGATGCTACCCCAAATGAGGCATCGGGCGATGCCTCGGGTTAGAACCCAACAAATCTTTAATATGAAACAAACTCGTAATCTATTTCTCCTGCTGCTCGTTCTGGGCTTGCCGGGTGTCTTGTTTGCCGCGACGTCGCCTCCGGCTGACTTTTATGTCTCGACCACGGGTTCGGATGCCTGGTCGGGCACATTGGCTGAATCGAATGCGCAGGGCAGGGATGGTCCCTTTGCCACGCTGCTGCGGGCGCGTGATGCCGTAAGAGAACTGAAGCAATACCACTCTGCGGATATCGTAGTATTGATTCGCGAGGGCACTTACCGATTGGACGAAACAGTGGTATTCGGATTGGAAGATTCGGGTGAAGGAGACAATCGAATCACCTATCGCGCTTACCCGGGTGAGACTCCTGTCTTTTCTTCGGGAGTGGAAGTGACCGATTGGCGGAAACCCGAACTGCCCCCAGAGGGTTTACCGCCGGTGACCCAGGGGAAGGTGCTCGTGGCCGAGGTTTCGGCCTCCTTCAAAACACTCTATGATCGGGAAGGCCGCTTGCCGCGGGCGCGGTCTGAAGGGTTTATCCCGCTAAAAGTAGGGAGCAGGGACCGACTGCATTACCCGACTGGGAAACTGCGAAACTGGTCCAACGTCGAAGACGTGGAGGTGATCGTGCGCCCGCACCATGCATGGATCGTCAATGTCTTGCCGCTCAAGTCGGTCGACGAAGCGCAGAGCATGGCCCACACCTCGGTCTCGGCGACCTACGCCATGAACGTGCTTCACTTTTTAAAGGAGACGCCTTCCGCGTGGGTGGAGAATGTTTTGGAGGAACTCGATGAGCCGGGTGAGTGGGCGTTAAACACGAAGGAAGGGAAGGTCTACTTGTGGCCGCGCTCAGACGGCCCGGTGCTGCGGCCTCAGTTGCAGGAGTTGATTCGGATCGAGGGTGACGTCGACAAGGAGGGGCCAACGGATATCCCGGTGCGGAACCTGACTTTCCAGGGACTCACCTTTATGCATGGTGATCGTTATACGCTGACGGATGCCGATGCGGGCGTGCAACACGACTGGGATATGCTCGATCTGGACAACGCCTTGGTGCGCCTGCGCGGGACGGAAAATGTCGCGATCAAGGACTGTCATTTTACGGCCAGTGGAAGCGGCGCCATCCGGGTCGATCTTCACGGTCAGAAGAACGTAATTTCGGGCAATCATATCGAGCACATGGGCGGCGGCGGCATCCTGCTGTGCGGTTATGGTCCCGGGACCAAGGACGTGAACAAACACAATACAGTGGTTCGAAATCATATCCACAACGTGGGTGAGATCTACGGACATTCGCCGGGCATTATGCTCTGGCAAAGTGGCGAGAATCGCGTCGCCCACAATTTGATCCACCACACGCCTTATACTGGGATTATTATCTCGGGGTTCATGTCCCACTTCTTTGAGCGTGGCGACAACCGGGAGCTGGTGCGCACCATCCGGTGGCAGGATGTCGGTCGCGATTCCCTGCCGCTCACGGAGGATCAAGTGAGTCCGTATCTCCATTCGCGGAACAACCTGATTGAGTCTAATGAGATTCACCACGCGATGGAAGAACTGGGTGATGGGAACGGCATCTACATCCGTGGCGCCGGGCCGGGGAATGTAATCCGCCGCAACTACCTGCACCACCTGGTCGCCCCGATGTTGATGCAGGCCGCAATCCGCACCGATGGCGGCCAGCGGGATACGCTTATCACGGAAAACGTGATCTACAAATGCACCGCCCAAGGTATCATCATTAAGCTCAACAATCGCGCGGTGAATAACTTCGTTGTCGATGTGATCGCACCGCCGCGAGGTTTCTACATATCGCTGCGCGAAGGACCCATGGCGGGGGCGGCGATTCAGCGGAATATATTCTACGCCTCGGGAACGGAACTTGAATTCGTCAATGAGCTGGCTCCCGGAAACGGGAAGGAAACCGAAGATAGTCGCGGGCGAGAGTTAGCCCGAGCCGTGGACGCCGATTCGGACTACAATATCTACTACAGTGCGTCGGATCCCAGTCGCGGCGAAGCGCACCTCGCAGACGCGCGAAAGGATGGAATCGATAGGCACAGTTCCGCGGCCAATCCGCTGTTCGTGGATCCAGAGAATGAGGACTTTCGTTTCGCGCCGAATTCGCCCGCGCGGAAGATGGGAATCCGCGAGATAGATATCTCGAACGTCGGGCTAAGGGGCCAGCAAGAGGCGCAGGTTGGTGCCGACACGAAGAAGCCCAACATCGTTTTCATTTTTGCCGATGACTGGGGCTACGGAGATTTGAGCCTGCACGGGAGTGATTGGATGCAGACGCCGCATTTGGATCAGATGGCGGCGGAGGGGATCGATTTCCAAAACTTCACCGTCAATAGTCCGGTGTGTTCACCGAGTCGGGTGGCCGTGATGACGGGGCATTTCCCCGCGCGGTATAACATCCATCAGCATTTTGCCGGCATCCAGCAGAACGCGAGAAGGGGCATGCCAGACTGGCTCGACACCAACGGGCCGTTGTTACCTCGCTTGCTCCAAAACGCCTGCTACACCAACGGGCATTTCGGCAAGTGGCATCTCGGCGCGGGCAATGGGGTGCCGATCGAGAATGAATATGGCTATGATGCGTTCGCGACCTTCAACGGCTCGAAGCAGAACGACATCCCGAAAGATGCGCTGGCTTCAGTGGACCACGCGGAGAAGTTTATCCGAGCTAATCACGACAAACCCTTTTTCGTGAACCTTTGGCTGCATGAGACGCACCTGCCGCACTATCCCTTGGATCAATACCTCGCCCAGTTTAAGGATCTGGATGAACAGAAACGCGTCTACGCGTCGGTCATCGCGGAAGGTGATGCGGGAGTAGGGCGGATACTCAGTTTGTTGAAAGAACTCGGACTGGATGAAAATACGCTGGTTGTTTTTTCGTCGGATAATGGTCCGGAGGCCGAACGGGGAGAAGAAGCCAAGTTCCACAAAAAAGGGGAGGTTGGGTTTGGCGGATATTATTCGGTGGGCGAGTCCGGTGGACTGATAGGTCAGAAGCGATCCCTGTATGCCGGAGGCGTCCGCGTGCCGTTTATCGTGAGGTGGCCAGGAATCGTTCCGGCGGGTCGAGTCGATCGGGGTTCCACGCTGACCGCAGTTGATTTGCTTCCGACATTTTTGGATGCGGCGGGCGTCCCGTTGCCGGGGGATTACAAGCCGGACGGACAGAGCGCCCTCGCGGCCTTCAAGGGCAATGCGTTTTCCCGAACCAAACCCATCTTCTGGGAATGGCGGGGTGGTATTTCCAAGGACTACACTTGGCCCACGCTAGGTGTCCGAGCCGGCCGCTGGAAGCTGCTACGGAATGACGAGCACAATAAAATCGAACTATACGATTTAGAAAACGATTGGGCGGAAAAGTCCGACGTAGCCGCTCAAAATCCCGCAATCGTGAAGATGTTGAAGGCCAAAATTGATGCCTGGAAAATGTCCCTCCCATCGGATCCCCTCGCCTCGAGTCTGTCGCCAGCGCGGAACAAATAGGATCATCAGGCCGCAGCTGTTTCAGGCAATGGCCCAAACGCGCCCGAAGCGTTCGCAGTCGCGTCGAATCCACGGTGAGGAAGATACGGTAGGATTGCCGTGGGGCGATTTCGGGCGGAACGCCCGACATCCGAACCTAGCTGTGGTAGCGCTCCTTGGTCTGCTTCGATGAAGGAGGGGTGGTAGGCGATTTATGAGAAAACTGTCTCGTTTCCCGAAAAAGGGGATGTTTGCCGCGGTAGGATCTGGTAAGCTCTCGGTGTCCCCCTTTTCGAAACCCCTCATGAAACGACTTTGTGTCGGATTGGTCCCGCCAGTCCTAACTGATTCTATACTTCTGTATCCGGAAGTTCAATGGGCAGAGCGAATTTATATATGAACCCTTTATCTGGAACTTTTTATCGGATCATCGTGGCAGGCCTGCTTTTTCTAGTTGGCATGGTCTGTCGCGGCACTCCGACCGAATTTAATATAGTGGCGTATGGAGCGAAGGGCGATGGCTTCACGCTCAATACGGTGGCTTTGCAGCGGACAATTGATGCCTGTCACGCCGCCGGGGGTGGGGTGGTGCGCGTGCCATCCGGGGATTACGTTACCGGCACCATCGAACTCAAGAGTCATGTCACCCTTTCGCTCGATTACGGTGCCACGATTTTGGGCAGCACGGATCTTGCCGACTATCCCACCGAAGGATTAGACGATCCGCGGGAGGGCGGCCCACACTGTCTTATCTACGCGAAGGATGCCACCCACATCTCCATCGAAGGCCTGGGGGTGATCGATGGACGGGGCACGCATCTGAACTTTCCTCGAGCCAAGGATGGGGACCTGCGCAACCGCCTGATTCGTCCACGCCTCGTGCGCATGGATAGTTGCCAACAGCTGACCTTTTCGGGGATCACTTACAAGCGGCCGGCCTTTTGGGGCATCCACTTGGTAGACAGTCGCGACATCGTCTTCACCGGGGTCACGGTGCGGTTTCGCAACAACAACTACAACAACGACGGACTCGATCTGGACGGTTGTGAGAATGTGCTCATCGAAAATTGCGACATCCAAGCCGGCGACGATGCCATCTGCCTGAAGAGTTCCCTAAACCCGTGCCGCAACATCGTCGTGCGGGGGTGCCGGTTGGCGAGCAATACCTCCCCTTTGAAGTTTGGCACCTCTTCCCGCGGTGGTTTCATTGATGTCAGCGTCACCAATTGCTACTTTTACGACAGTCCGATGGGCGCGATTAAACTGCAGCTTGTTGATGGTGGAATCATGGAGAATATCGATATCTCCCGCATCACCATGGAAAACGTGGGTAACCCGATCTTCATCCGCCTCGGTAATCGCGGAAGCACATTTACCGGTCGATTCAGCCAGGGCCAGGGAGCCGACGTTGAACCGGAAGGCGCACCCGTTGGCACGATCAAAAACATCCGCATTCGCGATGTGACGGCGACGGTGACGATCGAGGACCGGATCAAAGCGGCGTCTCCGCCTTACAAGGGCATCAAGCCCGTCACGACCCCGGGGGTGACGGACAGTGAGAAATCCCGGGCCGGACCGATTATGATCACCGGTATCCCCGGCCATTACGTTGAGGATGTGGTCCTTGAAAATATTCGATTTTCCTATCCCGGGCATGGCACCGCGGAGGACGCGCAGCGTGAGGTGGCCGAGGATATCGCGCGTTATCCCGAACAGTTTTTCTTTGGACCGTTACCCGCTTGGGGCGCCTACATCCGCCATGCCCGCAACATCGAATTCAAAAACGTGGAGCTGAGCCTGCGTTCAGAAGATGCGCGGGAGCGGATCGTCTTCGATGATGTTGAGGGTTTTTCCGAATCAATGGATGGAGAGCAATGAACAACCTTATTATGAAACAAGCTATTAGCACCGGTTTCCGCCGGGGACTTTCCGCCCTGGCTTTGGCCTTCACGGTGATGTCACTATCAGCGGAGGAGCATCCTAACTGAGTTGATCTGTTTGCCGGCGACAGTATGGCACACTGGCACAGTGGCCGGCTTGATAAGCAGGGGCAGCGCCGCGAGATCGGCGAACTGTGGTCGCTGGTCGACGGCGTCCTGAGCCTCGATCGCGAAAAGGAAGGCCGCGGCGGTTTCATCGTGACCAAGAAGTCCTACGGGGACTTTGAAATGCGGTTTGAATTCAAAATCAGCGCCAACGGCAACAGCGGGGTGAAGTATCGCACCGACGCGAAAGGGCTCGGACTGGAATACCAGATTTTGGACGACGTGTTGAACCAGGAGGGCGAAATCCCGACTCATCGGTCGGCATCGCTCTACGAATTGAAGGCCGCCCCTGACTCGAAAATCCTTCATCCGGCGGGCAAGGCGTGGAATACCGGCCGCATCATTTCAAAGGGTGATCAGATCGAGCACTGGCTCAACGGGGAGAAGGTGCTCAGCATCGAGTTCGGTTCGGACGACTGGAACCGACGTTTTACCTCGAGCAAATACCACGATATCGCAGGATTTGCCGCCTCACCCGGACCTCTGTTGTTGCAGGATCATCAGGACTCCGTGTCCTTCCGCAAAGTTCACGTGCGCAAATTGCTCTAACCCTGTGCCCCTCTTGATGAAATCGCATCTCAAACAAATCTCTCTCCGGCCAGTTATCGTGGCGACGGTTGCGTTCTGGTTGTCGTCGTCGACGGCTTGGGGGCAGGACGACGAATCGACGGAGGCGTTGGTGCCGCCGGAAGCGTTCACCACCAATTGCCAAGCCTGCCACCTGCTGGACCAGATGCTGGTGGGGCCGTCCTTGGTGGAGCTCTCGGAACTCTACCCCCCCAGCAATCTCGATGACTTTATTCAGTGGTGCATCGCGCCGGGCCAGAAGCGCGACAACCTTTCGCAGATGCCCTCCATGGTTCACGTGCCGAAGGAGGATCTCAAAGCCATCCACGCCTACATCCGCCAGGTGAGTGTGGGGGTGGAGAAGGTCAAAGCGCCCCAGATCGATCCCTATGCGTTGAGCCCTGGAAGTGTGCGCCGCCCGCGAGTGGAGCGCACTTTTGTGCCGAAGTCGGGTCCTGCGTCGATCGTGATCGCGCTGCCGACGGAATCGAAACTCAACGTTATCTGGGATACCGACCAGTGTCGCTTGCGCTACATCTCTCAAGGTGAGATCGACCGCTGGCCGTATCTGCGCAGCAACGGCAATGCTTTGGCCGACGTCGGGGAGATTGGTTACGTGGAGGAAGAGCCGATTTTCCTCGAAGAATCCCGCCAGTATGAAGGCTATAAAATTTCGCCCCAAGGTTATCCCACCTTTCTTTATCGGGTGGGAGAAACCCTAGTGATGGAGAAGATCTTTTTAGACGGAGGCAGCATTGTTCGCGAGATCCGAGCGACGCCGACCCTTCCGGCCCATCACCTCCCGGAGTCTGCGGTTGAGGACTGGGACGTGGAGGCCGAGGCCACCAAACGTGGGCTCAACATTATTTACCGACCCTTGTAATGAAAATTTACCAAAAAATTCTGACCCTGGGCTTGCTCGCTTCGGTGGTTTTAAGTGCCCGGGCCGAATCGGCGAAATTCTCGTGGGATGACTACTACGATGTCGTGACGGTTCCAACGCCGGAGGGGGTTGATCCGCAGATCGGCGGCTTGGGGATCATGCCCGACGGCCGCCTGGCGGTGTGCTTTCATCGCGGCGAAGTCATGCTTCTCGATACCACCACGGGTGAATGGCAGCCGTTTGCCTCCGGACTGCATGAACCCCTGGGGATTTACGTGGAAGCGGAGGGCACCCTCCTCGTCGTCCAGCGCGCGGAAATCACACGGCTCCACGATACCGACGGCGATGGTCGCGCCGATTACTACGAAGTGGTCTGCAATGACTGGGGCATGAGCGGCAACTATCACGAGTTTGCCTTCGGTCTGGTCAAGGACTCGGCGGGAACTATCTACATCAGTTTAGGCACGGCCTCGAACGGATCCGGAGTGCGCGAGGAATTGCGTGGCTCCTGGAATAACACCGGCGGACTGACGCATGAAAAATTCCTCTACGGCGGCGAACACGAGGATTGGAAAGTGATCAAAAAGAGCGTGCCCATCCCGCGGATGTATGCCCGCGTGCCTTACCGGGGCTGTGTCGTGCGCATCGCGCCCGGTTCGCGTAAAGCGGAGGTCTTCGCGACCGGATTCCGCACGCCCAATGGTCTGCATATGGATGCCGCCGACCAGTTGTGGGTTTCTGACAATCAGGGTGATTGGCTCGGTGCCTCCAAACTCCATCGGGTGGAGGAGGGTGGTTTTTATGGGCACGCCGCTTCTCTTCTATGGGGCGACAACCCGCCGGATGTGGTGCCGTCAAATCTGCCCGTGGCTGAACTCGAGGCGAGGCGCACTAAGGCCGCGGGTCTCTTTCCGCAAGGTGACGCCGCCAACTCCCTGACCCAGATTCAGTCGTTACTCCCGGGGTTTGCGCCGGTGGCATCCGCGTCCCCTGCGACGGCTCCTCTTTTGATGGGCGAGATGAACCACTCCCGGCTGGTGGTTTACCTGCCGGATGTGGTGAACGGGCAACAACAAGGCACGGGTTTCCATTTGGTGAATACGCTCAGTATCGGCATGGGTAACAACCGGCTCCGCTACACGGCGGACGGCACATCGCTCTTCCTCGGGAAAACTCACCTAAGCTGGCCTGGACGCGAGGGACTCAAGCAGGTAACTTATAACGGTAAACCCTACCTCATGGTCGAGTCGGTTAAACTGACCCCGCAAGGATTCCAATTCACGTTCAATGCCCCGATCGAAGACCCCGTGGGACTCACTGGTTATGAGATCGAGTCCTACCGCATCGCTTATCACGTAGACTATGGGTCGCCCAAAAACGAATTAAAGACGGAGAGCGCCGCTCGGGTGCAGATCGAAGGCAACGTCCTCACCTTGGAACTGACCGATAAGCCGCAAGCCAACCGCGTCTACGACATCACCCTGCCACCGGAAATCACCTCCACCCTCAGTCCGATTTCCTCAAACCGGTTCTGGTATACCGCCCACGAAGTCTACTGATTTACCCGCCCGGGATGGGGATCGGAGAAGACATCACCATTGTGAAATGTCGGTTTTATCATTTCGCAAAAAGCGTCATTCGCGTGAACGTTTATGCGAAATGATATTAAGCCAAAAATTTTGCAGAGAGTTTCACTAATACCTATTTTTTAGATAAACGAGTAACGATTTTGATCAGAAATCAGCATTTCTGATTTCATGATATCGTTCATTTTTGATGCTCAATAACTCGGTTAGCGCCAGAAACAGACACCATGGAAAAACTCGACATTAAGTGCATCATCTTTGGAGGAGAGACGGACGGTAAATTGGAGGGTTTCGAGGAAATTGTTGCGCCCAGTTCCGGCCCTCCTCGGCACACGCATCGGAACCAATGGGAAATTTTCCATGTAATCGAAGGAAGCTTACGGTTCGAAGTGAATGGGGAATTATTCGAACGCAAAGCAGGTGCGGCAGCCGTCGTCCCTGCCGGCGCGGTCCACGCATTCCGGAACATCGGAGCAACGCCCGCCGTGATCCATTTCGAGATGCTTCCTGCGGGCGACTCGGAGAAGGCTTTCGAGCTCATGGTGGGAGGAGCGATCGACGATGTAGATGCGTTCTTTGACAAATACGGGATGGATCTCTCCGGGCCACCGCTCACCTAACCTAACAGAGCGTTAGAAAATCAGTGAGGGCGACGGCGAGCAATGCCTCTAGTTCGCTTCGCTCTGCCCGCACCTTTACCGCCGCCATACTTCAAGTGTTGGCCACGAATTTGTCACTGAGACTGAAAAAAGACTGACCCCTTTCCCAACCCCTCCGAGACAGAAAATAGGAGCAATACTTAATCTTTGGGTTGTAAGAGGGACACCATTTGAGATGTTGGGTAACGTATCCGTCGTTGCCTTTTTATTCGTTGGCCATCCCGGCGTATTTACCCCTCATTCACGTTATGGCGCACCCCGTCTCACTTGAATCGTTCGATCTCAGAAGAAGGAAAACGATATGATGTTCGACAGATTTTTAAGTAGAACCCACCTGACGGTTTTGTCGGCATGGGTTTGGGCGTGCATCGCCGTCCCGCTCATGGCCGTTGAGAAATCCAGCATCCAACCAAATATCCTGTTCATCATGGTGGATGATTTGGGCAAGGACTGGATCAGCTGCTACGGTGCGGAAGACATCATGACCCCGAACATCGATGCACTCGCTATAGGGGGAATGAAGTTTCACAACGCTTACTCGATGCCGTCATGCTCCCCTTCGCGTGCGACTCTCTTGACCGGCAAATATCCTTGGCGTAACGGCTTTGTGAATCACTGGGACGTTCCGCGCTGGGGGGTGGCTTACTTTGACTGGAAAAAGAAGGAAAATACTACCTTCGCTCGCCTGATGAAAGACCTGGGCTACGCGACGTGTGCGGTAGGTAAATGGCAGATCAATGACTTTCGGGTCGAACCGCAGGCCATGAAGAAGCACGGGTTCGATGACTGGGCCATGTGGACGGGCTTCGAGACGGGCAACGAGGTGAGTGGTGAACGCTATCAGGACGCTTACATTAACACGCCGACTGATGGAAGCCGGACCTATGCCGGCAAGTTTGGCCCCGACATTTATACCGACCACCTGATCAACTTCATGCGTGAGCACAAAGATGAGCCCATGTGCCTCTATTACCCGATGGCACTCGTGCATCCTCCGCAGGTTTCCACCCCGGATGAGCCCAACGCAAAGATCCACATCGATAAGCACAAGGCCATGGTGCGCTACATAGACAAACTGGTCGGCAAGCTCGTCAACACCCTTGACGAACTGGGGATCCGCGAGCGCACCATCGTGATCTTCACCACGGATAACGGCACGGTCCCCGGCGTCACGGGCACATTGAACGGACTCCGGGTGAAAGGAGCAAAGGGAACAGCAGAGGAACTGGATGTCTGCGGGCCGTTTATCGTGAACTGCCCGGGGATTGTCCCGGTCGGCGTCGAAACCGATGCCCTCACCGATCTTTCAGACATGCTACCCACCTTTGTAGAACTCGGAGGGGGCGACATGCCTGAGGATCTCATCATCGACGGGACTTCTATTGCCCCTTTGATTCTGGGCCAAGAGAAGGACACCGAGCGTAAGTGGATCATGGCACTCGGGAACGGAGTCGCTCAGCTGACTGAGAACGGGGTGAGGGGTGCGACGGATTTTGAGAAGCGCGTCATCCGCGATAAGCGGTATAAGGTCTGGGTCTCCCGAGAAAAGAAGATCATTCGCCTGCACGATCTCAAGCAGGACCCGTGGGAGAAAACAAAACTGCTTGGTAGCGACCTCGCAGTGCACCAAGAGGCCCTGCAAAAGTTTCAGGCTGTCGTCGACTCCCTTCCCGATAAGGATGCCCACCTCCTATATGAGCCCAGAGCTTCCAATCCATGGGACATGAAATTGGGGGCCAAATAGACCGAACAATCACATCCAGCATCTTGTCGCCGACGCGCCAACTGCTGATGTGAAACGTTGGCATAAGAAATATTAGATATGATGAAGAAAGCAATTCACCCGATTTCAGCTATAGGAATACTGCTCACAATTGGGCTGGCTTTTGTAAATCCTCTGCCCGCCCAAACCGAAGGCCCCAGCGTGAAGGTCATGTCTTACAATATCTATCGCGGCGGCACCTACCGGGGGCAAACATTGTCCCAAACTGCCAAAGTTATTCAGGAGGCAAAGGCCGATATTGTCGGCATTCAGGAAACGCGTTCCCCTAGCGGCGTTAATGCGGAGGAGTTGGCCCAGTTGCTGGGCTGGAATCACCATGAGAACCCTAGGAATCGGGTTATCTTAACGCGTTATGAAATTGTCGAGGAGATGACAGATGGCATCAGGGTCATGCTGCCATCGGGCCAGGAAGCCTACATCTTCAACCTGCACCTGGCATCCAACCCATATCAGCCCTACCAGCTTTTGGGCATTAAACCAACGTGGCACAAACACGCGGATACTCCTTTCATCAAGACCGAAGCTGAGGCGATCGCCGCTGCAAAAAAGGCGCGTGGCGGGGAGATTGCAGCACTTCTCACGCAGATACGTGCCCTCCCGGATAAAGAGGCTCCTGTTTTTGTGGTCGGCGATTTTAATGAACCTTCGCACCTCGACTGGACCGAAGAAGCGGCCCAGTCCGGTCGCCACCCCATCAAAGTGGAGTATCCCACCTCTAAGAAATTCACCAAAGCAGGTTTTGCCGATGCCTGGCGCACAGTCTATCCCGACGAGATGAAAAAGCCGGGCTACACCTGGACGCCTATCGTGAAGGCCGACGATCCCAAGACCCACCATGACCGCATTGATTTTGTTTATTTCAAAGGCGAAGGCGTAGAGGTTATCGACACAAAGATCGTCGGTGAAAACAAAGAGAACGCGGACATTGTAGTTTCTCCTTATCCCTCTGACCACCGGGCCGTCATCGCGACGTTCACGCTACCCCCATCAACCCAGATCAAAAAACTAGAGGCTAACAAACCGGATGCTGACGACGGCAAATAGCCGTGCCTAATCCATCGCGTTAGATCTTAGGAGTAACACCATTAGCACTACAGCATCGTTGCGAAATCCATCACCCGCTCGGCCCAAGAAAATTTAAGATGCCCATCATTCTTCCCCCGATCACGCGTCGTCAATTTATCAAGGGCTCAGTCGCTCTTGGCGGCACGGCAATGATAACGTCTCGTGCGTTGGTTGCCGCTGATAGTAAACTTGCTCGGTTCGACCAAAACCGAGTTGCGCTGCTTGCGGATACCCACATCAGCGCCGATCCAAGTCGTGTCTACCCGGGAACGAAGTGGCCTGGTTCGCCCGTCAAGGAGTCCGAGCATGAGGGGGTGAACATGGCGGATTCTCTAGCCCAGACAGCCAAGAGCGTAGTCGCACTCAGTCCTCGACCGGCTCACCTGATCGTTAACGGTGACTGTGCCCTCAGCAGAGGAACAGAAGCCGAATACAAAGAGTTTCTTCGGCTGGTGGAACCGATTCGGGCCGCAGGCATCACCGTGCACGTAACAATTGGAAATCACGACAATCGTGAGATCATGTGGGACTTGCTCTCGTTCCTGAAGAGAGAGCACATGGGCGTTCAGGCGGGCGTGATTGAACTGCCGCACGCGAACCTCGTATTGTTGGATTCAGGAAGAAAAGGAGTCCTAGGAGACGAACAATTGGACTGGCTCGCCCAACAACTCGATGACCAAGCGGATAAGCCCGCTCTCATCTTTGGTCACTTCAATCCGTATCCCAACCGCGGCGTGCGTCCCATCCCGGGCATGAGTGATGGGTCATCTCTGTTGGGAATTCTGGCCGAACGAAAGCACGCCAAGGCCTATTTTTATGGGCACACGCATGAGTGGCAGCATGATCGGCGGGACCATCTTCATCTCATTAACCAACCGGCAGTCAGCTACTATTTCGGGAAAGGCCATGCGCATGGCTGGGTCGATATGAAGCTCACTGAAACTTCCGCTGACCTGGAGTTGCACTGCCTCAAGCGCAAACACCCGCAGCACGGTGATCGGCGACAGATCAATTTGAAAGACGAGACAGCATGAATAAATACTCATTTAACACCATTGTCGGGATAGTGGGTGTCGGCCTCTGCCTGGTCTTCACCGCAGCCGCAGAACCTAGAAGCTCAAAAAACAGCTTTGGCATCATCCCTATGCCTCTTTCGATCGAAGCAAAGAAAGAGCATCGATTCGGAATTACCGGTGCCACCTCGATTGTTTATTTGGGCGAAAAGAGCAGGGCCTCCGCCGAGTATCTGCAAAGCCGGATTGCCGCGGCAGTGGGATTAAAACTAGCGATCCATAAATCCGGAGGGACGAACGCGATCATTCTTAAGGTCGCTCCCGAAATCATCGAATTTCCCGAAGCCGACGCGTATTACTTCGAGAGCAGCGGAGACAAAATCACCATAATCGGAAAAAGCGAAAGCGGCCTCTTTTATGGTGTGCAGACGTTGTTTCAGCTGCTGCCGCCAGGAATCTATGCCGACACGCCCGTGCAAGGCATGGAACTGACCGTCGATGCCCTGACGATCAAAGACAAACCCTCGATGGGTAAAATCCGCGGTTTGCACGTGGATATCTCACGCCACTTCCGAACTAAACAAGAGCTGTTGAAAATCATCAACAGCATGGCGATGCACAAGCTCAACACACTGCATCTCCATCTGACTGACGTCCAGGGCTGGCGCGTTGAGATCAAGGCCTACCCCAAACTGACGACGGTCGGTGCAATCGGTAACAAATCGGACCCCGAGGCGCCGGCTAAATTCCTGACGCAGGAAGAGGTCAGAGAGATTACTGCCTTTGCCCAGAGCCGTTATGTTTCGATCATTCCCGAGATTGACATGCCCGGGCATATGGGCGCCGCCATCCGGGCGTATCCCGAGTTAAAACATCCGATGGACGAGCGCGATCCCGCGAAGGTAATCCGTGGCGATGCCCTGGCGCGCGACTTCGCAAAAAAGGTGCTGATCGAGATCAATGACTTGTTTGATCCCGAGTTCATCCATCTCGGCTTTGATGAGGTGAATCACGGAGCCAAAGAGAAGCTTTATACGGATGCCCAGCTACTCGACCTAGCCAGAGAAATGACCACATTTATCAAGGATGATCTGAAAAAGACGCCGATTGTTTGGGACGATGCCTTTATGCACGGATTCCATGACAAAGATACGGTGGTGCACTGGTGGCGATACGGTAAGAATTACTGGTGGAGGAATCTCCCAAACATGGTCGATGAAGAACTGAACCAGAGGCGACAGCCCTTTATCATGTCTCCGGCTTATTGGACCTATTTTGACATGCCGAACGTCAAGCCGGAGGAAGGCTACCCCGGTTGGGCTAAACCGATTTCGACGGCAGAAGTCTACAACTGGGATCCCTATGGCGACATGCGTGGCGTCACGGCGGATACCCCCAAGCTGGCGCTCGGTGCGATTGCCTGCACTTGGAGTGAGCAAATCATAACAATGAAGGATTTTGGAGACCGCACCTTTCCCCGTCTAGCGGCCTTTTCCGAACGGCTCTGGCGCGGCGGAAAAAGCGAGAATTCATCCATTCTCAGTTGGGATGATTACCGCGACAAGGTGCTGATTCCTTATCAGCTGAAGCGTTACGACGCCCTAGGAGTCTGGTATTGGAGCAAAAACAATCCTGATTTACTCAAGAGCCTGGGGGATGCTAGGAAGACCCTCCGATAGACAAGGGAACAACGCGTTGCACCGCGACGCGGCAAACTGCCCGCGTGAACGCCGACGTTGGGCGGAAATAAGGGTGCTCGCGCTCCGAAACCACGGTGCTGAAGCTCTATGTCACGCTGGGTGAGGAAACCCGCGTGATTGCCTTTACCCCCCAATCTCGGGGTAGCAATGGGGGGCGATTTCGGGTAGTCTGACCGCTTCCTCGTTTCGTTGCGTGTGTTCTTAACCCCGTCGGAGTCTCTTTTTTGCCCCCTAGACCTTTAGAAGGCGGCCGAATTCGATGATGGATTTTAGAACCGCTGACGGGATCAGATTTTTAATTCAACTCCTTACCCTGTATTGAAAGCGCTCATCTTTCGTTCTGTCTTTGTTGCTCTAATTCTCGTCACCTCCGCGGTGATGTCCTCCGCGGAGGATAAGAGGCCCCATGTCGTTTTGGTCGTGGGCACGCTCCACTATTCGCCCGAGCTGACCATGCCGGTGTTTGCGGAAGAGCTGGAGCGGTTTGGGTTTCGCACCACCGTCGTGATGGACGAGGGTGATCCGGAGAAGAAAACGGAGAATGTGCTACCCGGCATCGAGGTGTTGGCCGATGCCGATCTGGTGATCTTCTTCACCCGATTCATGCAACTTCCGGATGCAGAGCTTCAGCCCATTTTAGATTATCTGGAATCCGGTAAACCAGTCATCGGGCTGCGCACCAGCAGTCACAGTTTCAGGTATCCGAAGGACCATCCGAACTTCGCGTGGAATAATACATTCGGAGCGCGGGCGATGGGGACGATGTATATTGTGCATCAGAGTAGTGAGACGGATGTCCGGATATTGGCCGAAAATATGAACCATCCCATCATGACCAACGTCACCAAACGGAGCTGGGTTTCACCCGGAACGGTTTATCTCGGATTCATGGGGGAGGGATATCTGCCTTTGTTGATCGGGAGTGGCACCGGCAACCCGCGCTTACTGAATCGCCACTTTGGACAGTTTCAGACCCAAGCGTTGGAAACCGCGACCATTGCGTGGGCTTGGGAGAACGAGTGGGGTGGCAAGGTTTTTGGCACATCACTGGGGCACCCGGGTGATTTCGCCGAGGAGTCCTTCGTGCGGATGATGATCAACGCGGCATCGTGGGCGACCGGTAAAGAGCTACCCGCAGCCGATGCCAAGATGACCACGTGGAATATCGACCGCGTCGACAAATGATCACCACGATGCGACTGCCTCATCGGGTTGGTCTCGTAGCGTTCGCGCTGATGCTCTGGCCGCCTCCGGCGGCGTTAGCGGATGCGCCCATTAGCGGGGGCGATCGGATCGCCATCGTGGGCAATACGTTTGCCGACCAGCTTCGCACTCACGGTTACCTGGAGACGTTTTTGCTCAACCAGACCCGCGAGAATCCGGTGTCGATTCGGAACCTCGGCTGGGGCGGCGATACGCTGACGATCCGCAATCGTCCTACCAACTTCCCGACCGAAGCATCCACCCTCACGGCCCATCAAACGGACGTGATCATAGCCTGCTTCGGCATGGGTGAATCCTTCGCGGGTGAAGCCGGGCTTGAAGCTTTCCAGCGTGATCTGACCACGTTCATCGCGTCGCACACCGCTAAGAGCTACAACGGCAGATCGCCGGTGCGGCTGGTTCTGGTCTCGCCCATCGCGTATGAAAACCTGGGTGAGTTGACCCCCGCCGTGGCGCAGCGGAATCACGACCTGGCCGCCTACACCGAAGCCATGAGCGCAGTGGCCGTGGCGAACGGGATTCCCTTTATCAATCTGTTCGAACCGTCTCGCACGCTCGGGGAGTCACGGGTCGGACCGCGCACCACGACCAACGGCATTCATCCGACCGCCTATGGCTATTGGGCGATTGGCCGGTTCTTCGGCGAGAAGCTCCTCTCCGATGGTTCTTCAACCGATGTGCCCTCATGGGAAATCCGCATCGATGCGGCAGCCCGGAAAGCGGAAGCGAACGGGGTGTCGGTCATCGAAACGTTTCAGGAAAACGACGAGCTCGCTTTTGTGATCGGAGAAGATACGCCTCCTTCGTTGCCGCCGCCGAGTGGCGAGACGTTGCCGCCGCCACTGGCCAGGCAACGCGACACGCTCACGATTGAGAATCTGGCGCCCGGAACTTATGCGCTCCGGGTTGACGGTCAGTCCGTCGTCACCGCCAGTCATGACGCCTGGTCGCGCGGTGTGTTCATCGACAACTCACCCGCTCATCAGGCGGCGGAATCCTATCGTGCTGCTGTCGTAGATAAGAACCTCCAATTCATCTACGGATGGAAGGCACTCAACCAAGTTCATATCGTGGGCGAGCGTCGTCATTCCCCCAGCGGGCGTGCGCTGCCGGGAGAAATTATAGAGTTCAATAATCTCACCAACCAGGCCGATGAGGCCCTGAAGGCTGGACTCGACCTCAAGGTCCGCACCTGGCGGCTCGTCCCCGTAAAACCATGAATGCCCCTTTATTTCCCCGCTGTTTAATGACTTTCCCGAAACCCCTTCTCGCCGGCTTGCTCGCCACGTTGGCATTTGCTCACTCAGCAATGGCCCAAGGCGCCGATGGCATCCGAAATCTCCAGGACGCCGACGTCGATCTGATGAACAACCACGATCCGGCTTCAGAGCTGGAGAATTTTGAGTTGTTGCCGGGGTATGAGGTGAACCTGTTCGCCTCCGATCCGATGCTCGCGAATCCGATTCACATGGCGTGGGATTCGCGCGGCCGCCTCTGGGTGGCCTGTTCGTGGGCCTACCCGCAGATCGAGCCCGGGGAGGTCGCCAATGACAAAATCATCATCCTCGAGGACGTCGATGGAGATGGTCGCGCCGACAAGTCTACCGTTTTCGCCGACGGGCTCTATATTCCGACGGGTATCGAACTCACCAATGGCGGGGTCATCGTGGGACAATCTCCAGATGTCTTTTTCCTGAAAGATACCGACGGCGATGATGTGGCGGATGTGAAGGAACTCGCCCTGACCGGTTTCGGAATCGAGGACAGCCACCACTCCATCAGCGCGTGGCGCCGCGGCCCCGATGGGAAGATCTATTTCCAAGAAGGTATTTTTCTGAACACCCAGGTGGAAACCCAGCACGGGTTGGTGCGTAATTTTAACGGCGGGGTGTATCAATATAACCCCCGCACGCAGGAGTTGCAGATGTTCGCCCGCGGCACCGGGGGCAACCCCTGGGGGCTCGTATTCGATCATTGGGGACAGTCGTTCATGGCCAACAATCCGCGCATCCTCTACCTCGAGCCGGGAACCGGTGCGATGATGGAACGGCCGCCGATTCGCCCCCTGATCACGACCGAAAAGCAATGTGGGGGAGACCTCGCTTCCGGGACCCATTTACCTCATGATATTCAAGGCCAGTTCTTAACCTGCCGCTTCAAGAGCCGCACCGTCGTGCGCTATGAGTTTGTCGAAGATGGAGCCGGGTTTAGCGCCAACGTGTTGTCGCCCCTCATTTCATCGAAGCACCCGAACTTCCGTCCGGTGGATTGCAAAATCGGACCCGATGGCGCGGTCTACGTGGCCGATTGGTATAACTCGATCATCAACCACGCCCAGCACGATTTTCGGGATCCCCGCCGCGACCATGAGCGCGGCCGTATCTGGCGCATCACGCACAAGGATCGTCCCTTGGTTAAGAAACCGGAACTCGTCGGCCGCTCGATTCCGCATCTGGTGGAACAGCTGGGGAGCCCCGAAACCTGGACGCGACACCAAGCGCGTAAGGAACTCAGCGAACGTGATCCTGATGCCGTGCTTGCCGCGGTGGAGGGTTGGGTGACGGCGCTTGATTCAACCCGAACTGATTACGATCACTGCCTCGTTGAGGCGATGTGGGCGTGTCAAAATGTCGAGCGCACCAGTGAAATGATTTTGACCAGAGTGCTCTCCGCCGAGGATGGCCGCGCCCGCACCGCCGGCGCTCGCGTCATTCGCGATTGGCAGGATGCCTTGTCCGACCCGGTGGGGATGATCGCGAACTTGGCTGCTGACCCGTTTCCCCGGGCCCGCATGCAGGCGCTACTGTCGGCCAGTTATGCTGAACGGCCCGAAGTGCTTCCCGCAATTTTGAATGTGCTGGATCACCCCCAGGATCGCTTTATCGAAGCCGTGCTTTCGCCGACACTCGCGGCGCTGCGACCTTACTGGATGCCGGCAATGGAGGCGGGGGAGCTGAATTTTGCCGATCCGGCGCACCGTGAGTTCGCCGAGCAGTCGGCAGGCATCGGTATTGACCGGCGGTTGATCGCGTTGTTGGCAGACCCCGCACCCAACCAAACGGAGATTGATCAGGTGAGCGCGATGTTCGTCAAAACCCCGTCAGCTCCATTGTTGCAGATCGTCGTGAATGCCGTAGCCAAGGGCACCGTGAAGTCGGACGCTGCCGCTGTCGGCATGTTGGCCGCACTGGAGGAAGTCAGCAATCAAAGCAGTTTGGATACTCCCCGACGCACGTCCGCGCTACGCTCCCAGCTTTCTCACTCCAATGATGACCTTGCTGCGGCTGTCGCCGCCAATTTGGGCGCCTGGAAGGTTAAGATAGCCGGCAATGATTTACTCGGAGTTTTACGCGATAAGAACCGGTCTCCGGCTGTTCGTGAAGCTGCGGCCATGGCGGCGGCTGAGCTCGGCTCGACGGAGTTTGTGAATGCCCTGCGGGAGATCGCGGCCAGTGGTGATATTGAGGCACGTTATACGGCCACTACGGCGTTGACCCGGGCGGATATTGAATTTGCCAAAGAGGCGGCGCGGGAGTTGTTGGACGACGATCCGGGCGCCGTCGATCCCGTCGCATTGGTCGGTGGTTTCTTGAGAGTTCGTAGGGGTGACGGGGTGCTCGCGTCAGTGCTGGAGGGCATCGCGATTCACCCGAAGGTCGTAGCCGCCGTGGCGAGTTGGCATCGCCAAACAGGTCAGTTGTCCAAGCAATTGACTCCGTTCTTTGAGATGGAATCAGCCTCGTCCCTCAGCGCTGCCCTTTTGCAGGAAGATCAATCGGCGTTGGTCGTCGACGTTGAAAAGTATGGTGATGCGGTGCGCGGTGAATTGGTTTTCCGGAACCCGGAGATCGCGTGCACCAGCTGTCATGGCATTGGTCCGGTGGGGCCAGAGATCGGACCCAATCTCGTCGCCGTCGGCGGCGCAGCCGGCACGAGCTACATGGTCGAGTCGATTCTCTCGCCGAACGCGGCCACCGCTGAACATTTCGAGAACGTCATGTTCACCATGACGGATGATTCCATGCGTATGGGCGTCATCACCTACGAGAGCGAAAGCGAAGTCACGTTTCGCGACTCAGCACAGGGTGGGGCGGAAGTGACGCTCAGTGTTGCCGACATTATCAGAAAGACCATCATGCCATCGCTCATGCCCGCGGGTCTGGCCGATGGGCTGCAGAGCCGTCAGGAGTTTCTCAATCTGGCTAAGTTCCTTTCGGTGTTAGGTCGTCCCGGCGCGTATGCCAACGATGAGAGTCCCGTGATTCGCAAGTGGCGGGTGATGGCGCGCGCGGGGAATAATCCCCCCGGCGACGCCGCCGCATGGTCGCCAGCCTACAGCCTCGTGAGCGGTGAAGTGCCTGCCAGTGGTTTGGGGGATGCTGCGAAAGTCTGGGCCCGTGGTTTTGTGCGGGTGCAAGCAGCTGGCGCGGTGAATCTCGAAATCAACGATCTGGTAGGACTCGAACTTTGGGTCGATGGCGAGAAGGTGACCGACTTGTCTCAGCCGTTTGACCTGTCGCCGGGTCGCCGGACATTGACTTTCGCCGTTGATCGCGGGAGACGCGGCGATGTTGGCCTACGGGTAGAGTTCGTGACGCCCACGGGATCGCCTCTGAAACTCCAACCCGAAGGCGGAGTTTAGTTTAACCGCGGACCCACTTCACTGAACTCTGATCTGCGGTGGCTTTAGGTGCCGGGATTTGCATGCTGATTCTCCTCCAGCACTCTCTGAGTTTCCTCAAATCCTCTCGATGATTAAATATATCCCCGTCATCTTTTTGCTGACCATGACTGTTCACGCTGCCCCTGGGTCCTCCACTGCGAGTTCACGCACGGTTGGATTCGCTGATGATGAATCGTTTTTGAAAGCCCACACCGACATCGTGCTATTGTCACGCGGCGATGCGGCGGTGGCTCTCGCACCGGCTTATCAGGGGCGGGTGATGACGAGCACCTTCGATCGCGCCACGGGACCGAGTTTCGGTTGGATTAATCGTCCCGTGATCGAAAAGGGGTTTCTTTCCGCGGAGGAAAGAGCAGGAACTCTGGAGGAGCACATCTACATCTTCGGCGGCGAGGAACGCTTTTGGTTGGGACCGGAAGGTGGACAGTTTGCGCTGTATTTCAAACCGGGGACGAAGTTCGATTTTAGCGACTGGCGAACGCCGGCTGCCATCGACACGGATGCGTTCGAATTGGTGAGCCGCACGGCGGATACCGCGGTATTTCAGCATGAGTGCGAATTGCAGAACTACAGCGGAACGGTTTTCAACATGGGCATCAGACGCACCGTGCGCCTCTTGGATGACAGCGCGGTGGAGGAAGTCGTGGGAACCAAGCTGCCAACTGGGATCCGCACCGTGGCCTACGAGACGGATAATCGGCTGATCAATCGGGGCGACCAAGCCTGGATGGCCGAGACGGGGCTACCGTCTATTTGGATCCTGGGCATGTATAACCCCGCGCCGAGAACGACGGTGGTGATCCCCTTCAAAGCGGGGCCAGAATCTGCGCTTGGTCCCAAAGTGAAGGACGACTATTTCGGCAAAGTGCCCGCAGAGTATCTCCGGGTGGAAGAAGACGTCTTGTTCTTCAAAGGCGATGGCACGCGACGCGGGAAGATTGGGATCAGCCCGGAGCGTTCGCAGGGCATTGCGGGGAGTTACGATGCCGACGGCCGCGTGCTCACGCTCGTGACCTACAATTTGCAGCCTGCTCCCAAGGGTTTTGTGAATTCCGCATGGGAGTTGCAGGAGAAACCTTACCAGGGAGACGTGATTAACTCCTATAATGACGGCTCACCCGAACCGGGAGCACCGCCATTGGGGCCCTTCTACGAGTTAGAAACCTCTTCGCCTGCCGCCGCATTGCAGCCGGGTGAGGCCATGACCCACATCCAACGCACGCTTCATCTTCAAGGATCCGAAGCCGACTTGGATCCCATTGCCCAGCATCTTTTGGGCGTGAGTCTCGAGACGATTAAAACCAGTTTTTGATCGGTTAATAGATTCACCGCTGGTGTTGTAGTCTGGTTCGTTTGCTTCCCCTTAAACTTAACCCTATGAATATCCGTTCCTTCATCTCCCTGACGGCGGCTGTTATTCTCTCTGCCGTGGTCGCTGAGAGTAAACCGTCCCAACCCAATGTCCTTTTCATCTTCGCGGATGACATGAGTTACGAGGCACTGGGGGCCGCGGATATGTTGGATATCGATACGCCGAACTTGGACCGACTGGCCGACCGTGGGGTCAATTTCACCCACGCCTACAATATGGGTGGCTGGAATGGCGCGATCTGTGTGGCCAGCCGGACGATGATGAACACCGGCAAATCCATCTGGACGGCGCGGGCCGCAAACCTGGATGCCTACGTGGGCGAGAATCGTTTCTGGTCGCAGCGCATGAGCCAAGCCGGCTACCGGACCTACATGACCGGGAAATGGCACGTCAAAGCCAAGGTCCCGGAAATTTTTGATGTGTCGAAACACATTCGTGGCGGCATGCCGAATCAGGTCCCCGTGGGTTATAATCGACCCAAGGATGAGGCGGATTACGCCGCGGGCTGGAAGCCCTGGGACACCGAACACGGCGGCTTTTGGGAGGGCGGTAAACATTGGAGCGAAGTTGTCGGCGACAACGGGGTCGAATTTCTCGAGCAAGCGGCCGGAGAAGAAAATCCCTTCTTCATGTATCTCGCCTTTAACGCGCCCCACGATCCCCGTCAGGCTCCGAAGGAATATGTGGACCGCTATCCTCTCGACCGGATTAAGATGCCCGTGAGCTTCTTGGAGGAATATCCTTATGCCGAAGAGATTTGCGGCAAGAACCTAAGAGACGAACGCTTGATGCCATATCCGCGCACGGAATACGCGGTGAAGGTCAATCGACAGGAATACTTCGCGATCATCACGCATATGGACGACCAGATCGGTCGCATTCTTGCGGCCCTGGAAGCCTCTGGAAAGGCCGACAATACCTACGTTATTTTCTCCGCCGACCATGGTTTGTCCGTGGGTCACCACGGGCTAGTGGGGAAGCAGAATCAATATGATCACAGCGTGCGGGTGCCGTTCTTGATGGTCGGCCCGAAGATCAAACCCGGTTCTAAAAATGATACGCCGATTTATGTCCAAGATCTGATGGCCACGTCGTTGGACTTGGCCGGGGCTTCACTTGATGGCGTCGATTTTAAGAGTTTGGTGCCTCAGTTGAAGGACGATTCGGCGCCGCACTATGACGAGATCTACGGTTCTTACATCGGCAAGCAACGCATGCTCATCAAGGGTGACTGGAAGATTATCGCCTATCCCACGGCGGGCGTGATCCGCCTCTTCAATCTCGCGAAAGATCCGCAGGAGATGAAAGATTTGGCCGGAGATTCCAAACATGCAGCCAAGTTAAAAAAGCTCCGTGGCCAACTCGAAATGCACATGGACTATCTCGGTGACCCGATGTCTTCCATCGCCGCATCGGACTACCAAGACTTGCCCAAAAAGTAGTTTCCCATTCCGGGATAATCTTCGGCTTAAAAGGTAGGGTCGGTCTGTCTTGCCGTAGCTAAGGCTTTGGCGAGACAGGACGTCCCTACCTGCGATCGCTACCTCACTCCCCGATACAGATAACCTCGGTTAGAGGGTGGGTGTAGCGTTGTGGTTGGCGTAGGTCAGGGTTTTAAGAAACTGAAACCCCGTTTTCAGGGGGCGGGAGGGGGTTGGACAGTGGCGGATGGTGACGAAACGCCGTGTTTTCTACCTCACCACATGATTGGAGGGTGGCGAAGGGCAAAGGGGTGTGATATTTTCGACTTCGATTGGCGGTCAGCGGCACCAACGGAGCTGATCGAACTTCTGAATAATCGTTGGTGGCAAAATATCTACCCTTCACGCTCAACTCTACCGGCGCATATTCTTCGGCGACCGAGTAAAACTGGAAACCTCATGACAAATTTAAATCTCTGCAAAATTGCATTACGGAGCGTGGTCTTTTTGGGACTGGGTTTATTCACTTTCTCTTCGATCCGGGCGACGGAAAAGTCTCTGGAGACATCGCGGCCCAACATCGTCTTTATTCTCGCCGACGACATGGGCTACGGCGATGTGCAGGTGCTCAATCCCGAGCGCGGCAAAATTAAGACACCGCACATGGATCGGCTCGCCGCCGAAGGCATGGTTTTTACCGATGCGCATACCAGCTCATCGGTTTGCACGCCTACGCGCTACGGACTGCTGACGGGCCGCTACAACTGGCGCAGCAGTCTCCAGTCGGGCGTAACCTGGGGCTACAGCTCGCCGATTATTCCCACCGGCCGGATGACGGTGGCCGGAATGCTCCGACAAGAGGGGTATAAGACGGCCCTATTTGGGAAGTGGCATCTCGGATTGCACATCCCCACGGTAGACGGGAAAGAAACGCCTCGGCGGGGGCTGAGCAATGTTGACTGGAAAGGTCGAATCACCGGCGGGCCGGTTGATCTTGGTTTCGATACATTTTTTGGGATTTCCGCTTCGCTGGACATGACGCCCTACATCTACATTCAGGACGACCGCTTCGTTGGCGAAGGCACGGTCGAAAAAGAATTTCATCCCGGACGCGATGGCGCCGCCGCGCCCGATTTTGAGGCCATCGATGTGTTGGTCGATGTGGGTGAGAAATCCGTGGAATATATTCTCCAACAGGATGCCTCGCAGCCATTCTTTACCTACATTCCGCTGGCCTCGCCGCACACTCCCATTCTGCCCACGCCGGCATGGCAGGGGAAGAGCGGACTGGGACCCTATGCTGACTTCATGATGCAGACCGACGCGGTTATCGGCCAAATCTTGCAAGCACTCGAAGATGCGGATTTGGCGGACAACACACTGGTGATTGTCTCCAGTGACAATGGGTGTTCGCCGCAGGCGAAATTTGATGATCTCAACGCCCAGGGCCATTTTCCCAGTGCACAGTTTCGTGGCTCCAAAGCCGATCTTTGGGACGGCGGTCACCGGGTTCCGTTTATCGTGAGATGGCCCGGCCAAGTGAAGCCGGGGGCACTGAACGACGCCCTGATTTGTCTCACCGATTTTATGGCGACCAGCGCTGAGATCGTGGGGGCCGAACTGCCCGGGAATGTCGGCGAAGACAGCGTGAGCTTCTTACCCGCTCTGAAAGGGCAGGAGATCGTTACCGAGCGTAAAGGAATCATTCATCACTCGATTTCCGGGCATTTCGCTTATCGCGAGGGCAAGTGGAAGCTCCTGCTCGCGAAGAGTTCCGGTGGCTGGACGGCACCGCGGGAACAGGCTATGTCGGAAACTGATCCAAAAGCCCAACTCTACGATATGGAGGCGGATCCCGGTGAAACCACCAATCTCTACGAAAAACACCCTAAAGTGGCGTCCCGACTGCTCGCGCAACTCACAGCTTACGTGAAAAACGGTCGCAGTACCGATGGTCCGCCCGCGCGCAATGATGTCGCGACAATCAAGATCTGGAAATGATCGCTTCGTTCCGGTTGGCCTCCTCTTGAAGCTAAATTCAGCGCCTTCGCTCGAACTTAAATCCATTCCCGCTTCCACGGACCGTCTCTCGGCGTGATCTGTAGGAATAATGGGTTGTCCGTTGGTTGTGACTAAGACGGATCTACTCCTGCTTAGTCATGTTTTTGAATCCACTTTTGGGTCCGTTTTGAGGTCTGTTGAGAACCTTGAATTCGATGGAATGTGTGGCCTGGTGCGCGGTCAGTGAAATAGGCTGCAAGGCCGCACTTTCTTTTCGCTTAGCATTGGATGGGGCAACAAGGCGAGACCGACGAGTCGGCGAGACAACGTATAATCGATTTCGATTATACGTTGGAGGCGCGGGGCGGAATCGAACCGCCGATAGAGCTTTTGCAGAGCTCGGCCTTACCACTTGGCGACCGCGCCGTCTTTAACGGAAGGCGGAAGTTGCAAGGATTCCCGAGTTCGCGCAAGTCCGGAAATCAAAATGCTTCAACTCTCGTGAGTTGTGGCCTCAAGCCAGTGAGGAAGAGGGCGGCAGCCCTGGGTTCGAATTGGGATACTCGATGGGCGATTGAGAATCACCTTTTTGGTAGCTCAACGCCAAACTGAAACGAAAAGTCGAGCCCACTCCAGGGGTGCTGTCGACTGAGATGGCGCCTCCCATGAGTTCGCAGAGGCGCTTGGAAATCACTAAACCCAATCCGGTGCCTCCACGACGGCGGGTGCTGGATGAATCCATCTGATTGAATGGCTTGAACAGCTCCGTGATTCGGTTTGCCGGGATCCCAATTCCCGTGTCCGCCACTTCTACGAACAAGCGCAGTCCGCACAGACCTTCGGAGTCGACTTCGGAGGATCGCGCGCAGTTGATTTTTACGTCAACCCCACCGCGCTCCGTGAACTTGATCGCATTATCCACGACGTTCATGAGCAGCTGCCGGAATCTGGTTTGATCTCCGTTGATAAAGATCGGAACGCCTGGATCCACTTTCATCGTGAGCTTCAGAGTGGCCTTCTTCACGGCGGCCGCAAAATACTCGGTTAGATCGTTGATGCTCTCTCGAGGGAAAAAAGGTGAATGCTCAATTTCCAACTGACCGGCTTCCAGTCGCGATACATCGAGGATGTCCGCGATCAACCCTTCGATGGAGACTCCGCTCTTATGGATGTTAGAAACATACTCATCCTGATCCTTGATCAGGGGCGAATCACGGAGAAGTTTGGAAAACCCAATGACCGCGTTGATCGGAGTGCGCACTTCATGACTCACCGCCGCGAGAAATTCACTTTTGGCGCGATCGGCGGATTCGGCAGCTTCTTTGGCTTCGATCAGCGCGGTTTCGGCTGCTTTCCGATCACTGATGTCGTGGCCGACCGCCTGATATTCTAGGATAGTCCCCGTGGAAGATTTGATGGCGCCGATGAGTCCATTGGTAGCTCACGGTGTCGGCGCTATCAATGGGGACTAATTCGACTTCGAACGAAGCTCGATCGGGTAAGTTTCCCTGGATGTCCCGTTTGGGGTAGCCGAGGTCAAAAATGGGGAACCGCTGTCCTACGAGTTCGCTCCGTTTCTTACCGAGAAACTTTGAATAAGAGGAATTGGTAAAAGTCAGGAAGCCGTTGCTCTTATAGCGACAGATTAGATCAACCTGATCCTCTACAATGCCTCGGTAACTTGTCTCCATTTTTTGCAAACTTTTCGCCATTCGCTCGATTTGGCGGGCAACTCCCATGATTTCGTCCTGCTCGAGAGCGAAATCTTCGTCGTCATCGGTCGAAGAGGAATCAGTTTCCTTGGCCGCGAGATCCGCTTGCTGCTTAGCGTTCCGATTAACTTCGCGTAACCGGTCCATCATGGTGCGATCCCAAACATATCCCGCCAGAACCAGTAGAATGGATCCAATGATCGCGAGACCCAGAATCCAGTAGGTCATTCCGAGGCGATCACGCAGCTCGGTATCGGTAGCCAGCACGATGAGTGAAACTGCTAGGCTGAGAGCCAAAGCCAGAATCACCGCGATCTTGCGCTGGAAGAATTCGCTCATTGGTCTAATCGTAGCCTTAGGTTGATGAATGAGTCTAACCTAAAGGGGGGATTTCCCCCTCATATTCCTTCTTGAGCAATAGGCCTAAATGGGCCCATTGGGTTCGATGCCAACGTGATGGAGATCAGTAACAGAATACCGGATTGTGTTTCTTCTCTTGCGACAAGGTCGTGAGAGGACCGTGTCCGGGGGCGAGCACGGTATCGCGCGGCAAGGTGAATATTTTCTGCCGATTACTTTTCAATTGGACCAAATAGTTGGTCGGACTTCCCCCCACGGATGAGGCAAACAGGGAATCGCCAATCACCGCCAAAGGCCAACTCAGTCCGGAGACAAAGAAAGTCGTTTGACCGACGGAATGCCCGGGCGTGAGGACCGTCTTGATGTCGAGTGCTCCAACATGGAAGTGAACGCCTTCCTTGAAGTATCGGGCCTTCGGATGGGCTAGAGGCTCCTGCTCATGCGACCAGATTTCGGCCTGAGGGTGCGCTTCAGAGAGCTCATCGAGTGCTACGACGTGATCCGTGTGATTGTGCGTAATGAAGATGTATTGGAGTCTCAGTTTGTCGCTACGCACGACATCCGACATGGCCTCGGCTGATGCTCCGGTATCGAATGCCACCGCCTCTTTGGTTTTTGGATCCCAAATAAGGAAGCTGTTCACCGTCATGTCTTCAAACGGCGTGTTGAACGCCGCGAATCCGCGAGGGAAAACCGGAACCTCAGGATACCAAGACTTGCGAGCGAGTGCTTCGAGCGCGTTGGGGTTCAGTCGCAGATGACGCGCGATGCGTCGGATCACGGCATGCAGAGGTTCGCCGCCTTTTACCTTGGTCAGGTCTTCGAGGCTGATTTCAGCCCGCTTGGCTAAATCCTCATCGGAGACTTTGAGCCCGAGTTGGGCTTTGTTGATGACGTCGTCGAAATTGTCCTCGAGGGGAATGAGTGGCATAAGATCAAATAGCGTCGATAATCGCGTTAAACGTGGGGCTCGGACGCATGGCAGCAGTCGCCTTGGCTTCGTCTGGTTGGAAGTAGCCACCGACATCGATGGGCGATCCCTGCACCCCATTCAACTCACTTACGATGGTCGTTTCGGCGGAGCGGAGTTGGTCCGCCACCGGTGCGAATTGAGCCTGCAGACCGGCGTCACCGTCTTGGTTGGCGAGTGCTTCGGCCCAGTAGGTCGTGAGGAAATATTGACTGCCACGATTGTCGATCCCACCGAGACGGCGCGTAGGAGATTTGTTTTCCTTGAGCAATCGCCCGGTGGCTTCGTCCAAGGTTGTGGCCAATATTTTGGCGCGAGGATTGTCGCGGGTCTCACTGAGGTGTTCCAGCGAGACGGCCAAAGCGAGAAATTCTCCGAGAGAGTCCCAACGGAGGTAATTGTCGGCCTCGAACTGTTGCACGTGCTTGGGGGCAGATCCACCGGCGCCGGTTTCGAATAGTCCGCCGCCGTTCATAAGCGGAACGATGGAGAGCATCTTGGCACTCGTGCCGACTTCGAGAATGGGGAAGAGATCGGTGAGGTAGTCGCGGAGGACGTTGCCGGTAACCGAAATCGTGTCCAACCCGTCCTTGATCCGTTCGAGGCTGTAGGTGCAGGCTTCGGCGGGAGCAAGGACCTTGATATCCAGCCCCGTGGTGTCGTGGTCCTGCAAATACGTGTTTACCTTGGCGATGATCTCGGCGTCGTGAGCGCGGGATGCATCGAGCCAGAATACCGTGGGTGATCCGGTGGCGCGGGCGCGATTTACGGCTAGCTTAACCCAGTCGCGGATAGGTTCATCCTTGGCTTGGCAGGCGCGCCAAATGTCTCCGGCTTCAACGGTGTGCTCGGTGAGGCTAGCGCCAGACTCGTCCAAAATATGGATCGTGCCGGCTGCCGGAGCTTCAAAGGTCTTGTCGTGGGAGCCGTATTCCTCGGCTTTCTGAGCCATCAAACCGACATTGGGCACGGAGCCCATGGTTGTCGGGTCGAGGGCGCCGTTTTTGCGGCAAAAATCAATGGTGGATTGGTAAACCCCGGCGTAGCTGCTGTCGGGAATCACGGCCAGCGCGTCACGGGTTTTGCCTGCGGCGTCCCACATGAAACCGCCTGCCCGAATCATGGCGGGCATGGATGCATCGATGATGATGTCGCTGGGAACGTGAAGTCCGGTGATGCCTTTGTCCGAATTGACCATGGCGAGGTCGGGTCCGGCGGTGTAGATCGCTGCGATATCCGCTTCGATCACGTTGCGTTCTTCGTCGGTTAATTGGGAAATTTTGGCGATAAGATCACCGAAACCATTTTTGAAATCCACGCCCAGTTTGTCGAAGGTGGCGCCGTGTCGGGCGATCAAGTCTTTGAAATAGACCCGCACCGCGTGGCCGAAGATGATAGGGTCGGAAACCTTCATCATGGTGGCTTTTAGATGAAGCGAGAAA
>CAJXQX010000001.1 GCA_913058185.1 uncultured Verrucomicrobiota bacterium | reverse complement strand
TCGGATCTACCTGAATCGCGGAGAGCTCGAATTCGAACTCACCTACTTCTATCCCATGCACGGTGTTTTTGGCGCCGAGGTCGAAGATTTCGATCAAGATGGCGACTACGATATTACCGCGATCGCATTCCATCCTGACTTCGGTGCCTCACCGGCCGAGAATTTCGTCTATCTGGAGCAAAAAGAACCCCTGACATTCGCTCCGCACCACCACGCCTCAACTCACAACGGACGTTGGATGACGATCGATAGTGGAGATCTTGATGGTGATGGAGATAAGGACATTGTCCTAGGCGCCGGATACTCGCCGGTCGGACTTCGGTTCAAACACGAAGAGCTTCTCCAAAAAATGATGCGAGAAGGTCCGGCCCTGTTAATTCTGGAGAATCAATTGCCCCCCGTCTTGTCTCAGCCCTGACGCGATTTGGTTTTCTTCTTCCCGAATCACGCTTATCCCCCGCTAATCTCACCTATGAAGCGAACCGACCTCCCCGCATGAAGATCTATTTTATGGGAATTTGCGGCACCGCCATGGGGAATGCCGCCCTGCTGGCCAAATCCAGCGGACACGATATCATAGGAGCGGATCAAGGGATCTATCCGCCCATGAGTAACGTTCTCGCGCAGGCGGGAATTACGATACACGAAGGCTACGACGCCGACCGTCTCGTTCAAATTGCACCGGACCTGGTGGTGATTGGTAATGCGATGAGTCGCGGAAATCCCGAGGTGGAGTGGCTGCTCGAAACCCGCCAGTTTCGATTCACTTCGCTACCCGCTCTGCTAGCGGAAACGTGCCTCGCCGGCCGCAAGAATATCGTGGTCGCCGGCACTCATGGTAAGACCACCACCACCTCACTCGCCGCCTTCATTCTGCGGGAGAACAATATCGATCCCGGATTCCTGATCGGAGGCGTGCCGTTCGATCCTCCTGTGGGCCAGCACTTGGGTGATCTATCTGATCCGTTCGTCATTGAGGGTGACGAATACGACAGCGCCTTCTTCGACAAACGTTCGAAGTTCATCCACTACGCCCCCCATATCGCGATCCTCAACAATCTCGAGTTTGACCACGCCGATATCTTTCGCGACCTCGCGGATATTCAACGCTCATTCCGTCACCTCACGCGCATCGTCCCCCGCAACGGATTCATCCTCCTCAACGGCGACGACCCCAACCTGTCCGAATTCGCCGACTGTGCTTGGACCCAGGTGATCATGGTTGGAACGGAACCAACGAACGATCTCCAGATCGTCGATTTCGACGAGTCCCCTGATGGCGTGAGTTTTACGCTGAAATGGCGGAGTGAAATCTGGGGACAAGTAAACTGGACTGCGCCGGGACTCTTCAACGCGCGTAACGCCGCGATGGCTGCACTCGCTGCGGGACTCTCGATTGACCCGGATAATCCGACTCGCCTCTCACTAGCCCCCTTTAGTCGATTCCGCGGAGTCAAACGTCGGCAGGAAATCAAACTCGATCAGGATGGCCTGACTGTCTTCGAAGACTTCGGGCATCATCCCAGTGCTTTGGCGGCCACACTGACTTCGCTTCGAGCCCGCTACCCTTCCTCTGAACTGACTGCCATATTCGAGCCCAGAAGCAACACCGCGCGAACTCGCATCCACCAAGCGGGTTTCATCGAAGCCTTCGCTCTGGCCGATCGCGTGTATCTCGGAGCCATTTCTCGAACGGACCATCCTTCCCCTGGAGAGCGGCTCGATATACCAGAAATCATTCAAACTCTAGGATCCCAAAACGTTCCCGCTGCCACTGCGGAATCAAATCTCGAACTCCTGGAAACCCTACTCGCCAGCCATCCCGCATCCCCGAATCACCAAGTCATGGTGTTTTTCACCAACGGCTCCTTCGACGGAATCATCGAAAAATTCGTGGCAGTATCGACGAGATAGGTCGGAGTCGTCGGTATTTCCCGAATTGAGGACGCGCCGACGGGGTCAGGTCGTGGAAAAGTTCAACGAAGTCCGCATAGAGGAACGCAGTTAACTTATCACGACCTGCCCCGGTCCTGGAGGCGGTCTTAAGACACGTTCCGGCGCTTGATGAATCCCGCGAATCCGAAGATTCCCAGGAGTATCAATCCGACCAACCCGATCTGTCCGGGTAGCCCCTTGCTGTTCAGCGCCCAGATACTGGCGAGAGTCGCCATGGTGAGAGCGAATGCCATCAATCCATTCCACAACCAGCGTGCACCGCCCTTGGGCATATACTCACCCAAGGCCCCTTTGCTGTTCATCAGCAAAAAGAAGGTGAAGTAGGCAATCGGACCCAGCGTAATCGCCGTGACGGACGCCGGGATAGCTAACGCCGCTCGCGATGCCCCCGTCCAAATCACCGGAGCAAAGATGCCCAGAATCAGCGGCATACTGGCTCCAATCAGAAACACCTTTCGATCGTTGAATTTCCGGAAGAGCGCCCCGAGGGCCGCCGCATTCATGAGACCCATCATAATGATAGTCGAAACTGCCATGGCGAAGACTCCCACACCGAAGATCAAATTGGCGCCCGTCTTACCCAAAAGGGGTTGGAGGGTGCGAGCCAGTTGACCCGCATCGCGCGCAGAGAGCATAGCGGCGAGGCGCCGATCACTATCCGGTAGAACCGCGCGCACCATCGTCTTGGCCTCGGCCGTATCGGCGGCTTGGAAGGCGTCCGAGCCTTGAATGGACAAGAACTTGTCAGCCGACGCGTTGTAAGAGCCGACCATGTTCGCGATGATCGCGCCATCCTTGCCGATCACATCATCGGTCCGGTTGTAGAACTGATTCCCGGCGGCGATGACCAAACAGGTCGTGGCGATGACAAACGGCACAAAGAGTCCGAGGGAAAGATCGAAGATCGCCAATCCGCGATGGCGGCGGCCCCAGCCCCGACGCAACAGCGTGAAGGGCAAAAGAAAGGTCATGTTAATACCCACGGCCGCACCGGCGGCGGCGAGGATGCGATCACGTTGCTGATCCGCGATAATTCCACGCCAGATACCCTCGTTGGCGCCCGTCGCTGCGGCCGCTTCCGCGAGTGGCGCGGTGGGCTCGGTGAACTGCGAAATTGAAGGCACAAACCCCGCTAGAACGCTGCCGATATGCAATTGGCCGCTGCCGATAATCATCACCGCCACGGCGAGGAATGAAGCGACCACTACGCCAACGAGTATTTTGAGCACGAGCTCGAACGTGCGCACCCCGCTGCCGCCAGATTCGTATTGTCGCACGACCAGAAAGCCGACGATGGCGAGAACCACGCCGATGATCCAGGGAGCGACCGTGCTATCGTGCAGCCCCGGGATGAGATTCTGCACCACCGTCGAGGTCGCGAGCGCGAACTGCGGCACTCCGAACACGAGATTGGCGACAATGGTGCCCAGGATCCACGCTATCGCCAAAATGGGACTCACGTGCTGGCTGATGGTATCAACCGGCTGACGCTCGGTCGAAAGGGTAACATACCCGATCGCGCCCAATAGAATAATGCCGCAAATCACGGCCAGGGGCTGGAGCCACAACAGATTCGGTCCGGCCAAAACTCCCAGAAAAAGCGCACCGGCCAAGCTGCCGCCACCGAGAGTGACTGCACCTTGCAACCATCCGGGGCCGGATAGTTTCGAGAAAATTGCGAAGCGGCGCAGGGTGCCGCAGGATTGTGCCTCTTCGAGCAAGGCATCTTCAGCGTTCAAGGTGGGGTCTTCAGACATAGGTTTCACTAAGGGGTTAGCAGTCGAAAACCTCGACCATTGGGAACCGAGAGGTCACGGCAAGCCTAGGCGTGCCTGATATTTTCAATCGTTGCGCCCACTGACGTGTCTGAGAAAGCTGAAATCGATTTGCAGCATGTCGGGCGTAAAGGGCCAGATGACAGATGATGCAGAACGGTGGGCACCGTTGAGGCTGAGGAAGTATGCGCAGCCTTGTAGATGAGATTGAGCTAGTCTGGCCTGTGAGGTAGGGCGTGCTCGCCGAGCGCGCCGTTATATTTCTCTCACCGCAACCGGCGGTTTCGGCGAAACCGCCCTACCATAAACCGACGCGCCGAACGCAGCATGCCGGGCGTAAAGCCCGACCCACCAAAAAGGGCGCAACTTAAGGTGGGTTGGGCTTTATGCCCGACATCCAATCCGCCCGTCTACCCCCTCAATTTAGATCAACCGTTCTTGCTCGTATCGGCGTTCGCTAGGTTGATCTCCGTCTTTTCTGACCCGCGCTCTGGCTTCACCCCAAACTCACGGGATCCACGTCGAGCACTTGGATAATATCGTCCGGCCAGGCGAACCCCTGGCGGAGTTTATTGAGATCACCGATGATACGGGTGACGCCATTGGTGAAATACCAAACTTGGTAGCGGTAGTTATCTTTGACCTTCTCGATCGGCGACGGGGACGGACCGCGAACTTCGATGCGGTCGCCAAAGGTTTTCTCCACTTGTCGCGCCCATTGCTCGGCGAAGAACTGTAATTTCTCGGGATTCGGCCCTCGAAACGAATGGTGGATCAGGTGCCGATACGGCGGATACCGGAAATCCTTGCGAGACTTCAACTCGGCCTCGGCGAATCCATCAAAGTCGGCCTGCCGCGAAAACTGAATCGCCTCCGCTTGGGGCGTGAAGGTCTGCACCACCACCACACCGGCGCGGTCACCCCGTCCAGCTCGGCCCGCCACCTGGACCAATAGTTGAAACGTCCGCTCGTGCGCCCGGAAATCAGGCATGTGCATCGATAGGTCCGCATCCACTAACCCTACCAATGTGACATTAGGGAAATCGAGACCTTTACCAATCATTTGGGTGCCGACCAGCACATCGATCTTGCCGGCGCGAAACTCCGAGAGGACTTGTCGAAAAAGGTTCTTTTTACCCATGGTATCCGCGTCCATGCGCTTGACTCGCGCTCGGGGCATGACTCGACGCACCGCCTCCTCGACGCGTTGGGTGCCGGTGCCCTTCCAGCGAATATCGGGCGCTTCGCATTTCGGACAACGCACGGGGGCACTACGTTCATGGCCACACAGGTGGCAGCGCAGTGATTCATCGGTGCGGTGATAGGTCATGGTGATACTGCAATGCGGACACTCTTCCGCATGCCCACAGCTGCGGCACATCATGGAGGACGAGTAACCACGCCGATTGAGAAACAAGATGGTCTGCTCCCCCTTATCTAACCGGTCCCGCATCTCTCCGACCAGTTTCTGGGAAAGTGTCGTGAGGCCGCGCGAACGCATGATTTCGATCCGCATATCCACCACATCGATGTAGGGGAGTTGTCGGTCATCGATACGCTGGCGCATGTGCAAATGCCCGTAGCGCCCGGCCTGCGCGTTGGCATACGTTTCGAGCGATGGCGTCGCCGACCCCAACAAACAATGCGCGTGGTTCAATTTCGCCCGCATGACTGCGACATCACGGCCATGGTAACGCGGTGTTTCGTCCTGCTTGTAAGCTGGCTCGTGCTCCTCATCGACCACGATCAATCGCAGGTTCTGCACCGGCGCAAAAACCGCCGAACGCGCGCCGACCACGATCCGCGCTGCGCCGGTGGCCAACTCATGCCAACCATCCACACGCTCTCCTTCACTTAAATGGCTGTGCCAAACCACGGCTGCGTTGCCCGGCGCGATCGCCTCCAACCGACTGCGTAAGCGAGCCACGGTTTGCGGAGTGAGCGCGACTTCAGGCACTAGGAAAATAACCCCGCCCCCGGCATCGAGTGCTTCATGAATCGCTCGCAGATAAACCTCCGTCTTGCCCGACCCCGTAACCCCCTGAAGAAGCGTAACCCCAAACTTGGGTTGACTGACTTCGGGCTTCAGCGCCTCGAACGCGGCCGCCTGCTCGTCATTCAACTTGTGCGGTAGTGCCGCAACCAACTCGCCGGCCGCAAAGTCATCGTCGTAAGCGATGCGCTTCACCCGCTGACTTTCCTCCCGCAGCACACCCCGTTTGACCAACGTCATGGCTGAGGAAGCCCCCACGCCGAGACGTTTCAGCACGAGGCTTTTCCCCACCGGCTTAAATTGACCCACCAGAAACTGATACAGTTTCGCCTGCTGAGGCGCCCGTTTCGTCAGTTTAGCCAAGTCCTCGTCAGAAAGTTTTTCGGCGACCACGAGCAGTTTTTCCTGCTTCAACCCCGCCGCCCGACGCACGGCGCCCGGGAGCATAGTTTCGATAATCCCGTCCAGGGGAGCCGCGTAGTAGACCGCCATCCACTTCGCCAAAGCCAATAAATCGGGAGGCAAAGCCGGGAAATCGTAGACCACTTCAGCGATGTTTTTCAGCCGATCGACGGGGAAATCGTCAGGGGCCCCCACCACGCCGACGATGCCGAGGATAAAGCGGCGCCCAATCGGGATCCTCAACAGTGATCCGAGGTGCACCTGTTCAGCCATGGTCTGCGGCACTTTATAATGCAGCAGCTTATCGAACCCAGCCAGGGGATGCACTCCAACGATCTTCAAGCGATCTGTTTTGAGCAGCCATACGCTCCGCGTCAATGGGGAGCCCATTGACGCGAAGCGAAGTATCCCTCCTTCGCCAAGGCTACGGCGGGCAGGCAAGAACCGACCGACGGGGTTGGCGTCGGTGACGCATTGCAACAGCCATTTAGTCACGACCTGCCCTCTTCCCTAGACGCTCCTGCCGGGACGAACGGTTGACAGTCTGGGTCCCGCTCATCGAAATCGACACTGTGAGCAACGACGCCGCGCGCAATAAATTCAAATCCTACCTAGGCACCAAGGGACTGCGGGTCACCAACCAGCGTTTGGCGATCTTTGAGGCGGCGTTTGGCCAGTCCGAACACTACACCGCCGAGGAGCTACTGGAATTTGCCCGGGCTATTGATGACTCTGTCTCCCGAGCCACTGTCTACCGCACCCTGCCGATCATGGTGGAAAGCGCCCTGCTCCGCGAAGTCGATATCGGTAAAAACCTTAAATACTACCTGCCCAACGTGGAAGGTGGCACCGAAGTTGCCCAGGTGATCTGTCTCGACTGCGATCATATTTTCGAAATCGAAGCTCCCTTCATGGAGTGGTATGGCAATTCGGTCGCTTCCAAGGTCAATCAACGCGCGGTGTCCCAACGCCTCCAAGTCTCCTCCCGCTGCAACAAATTGCGCGAAGCTGGAGTTTGCGAGCGGCACTCCGCCTAGTTTTCCACACGATGTCCCGCAAAGAAGATCCCACTTGGGAAATCGGATTCTTTGAATCCATTCTCAAACGCGAACCAGCCTACGTGGACGTCGTCGCCATTCTGGGTGGCCTCTACACCAAGACTGGCCGCATCGCTGACGGTTTGCGCATGGATCGCAAGATGGTGCGACTTTGCCCCGAAGACGCCACCGCTTACTACAATCTCGCCTGTTCACTCGCCCTGAGCGATCGTGCCCGCGATGCCCTCAAGACCATTCGCCTAGCGATTGATCTGGGTTACGGCGATTACGATTGGATGGAAAACGATCCCGATCTTTCCACGCTCCGAAAATACCCGGAATATGGCGACATTATCGAGACGCTCAAAAGCAGCTGAGCTCGATTCCTCGAAACCACAAATCGATGTATCTCGCCACAACCATCAATCACACCCGTTAACCTGTCGGGCTTTACGCCCGACATTCCTGCCTCCCTCTTTCTTCCCACGACCATGCCAGCAGTGCTTGATTACGAACCTCTGATTGTCGCCCCTCGTTCGGCGCCACCAAGTCTTACCGCCATTCAGGATGAAATTCTCGCGCTCAAGCAGGAGCGCAACGCGGTCATCCTCGCCCACAATTACCAAATCGAAGCGATTCAGCAGGTCGCCGATTACGTAGGCGATTCCCTCGGCCTTTCCTATCAAGCCCAAGCGGCGGAGGCGGACGTGATTTTATTTTGTGGCGTCCACTTCATGGCGGAAACGGCGAAGATCGTGAATCCCGGACGCACCGTTTTACTGCCCGATATGGATGCGGGTTGCTCACTCTCCGACTCCTGCCCCGCCGAACGCCTGGCCGCTTACAAAGAGGCTAATCCCGAAGTCTACGTGGTCGCCTACATCAACTGCTCGGCCGGCGTCAAAGCGCTGAGCGATGTGATCTGCACCAGTGGCAATGCGAAGAAGATCGTCAGCCAAGTTCCAGCCGATCGAGAGATCCTTTTCGTGCCCGACCAAAACCTCGGCCAATGGGTGAGTCAGCAGACCGGCCGCGCCATGAAAATGTGGCCAGGCAGTTGTTATGCCCACGTGCAATTTACGACCGAAGCGATCGAGAAGATCCGTCTCCAGTTTCCCGACGCACCCGTGATGGCTCACCCCGAGTGTGTGCAAGCCGTGCGCGACATCGCCGACGAGGTGTGCTCGACCGAAATGATGGTGAAATTCGCCAAAGAATCTCCGGCGCAACAGATCATCGTAGTGACCGAGAGCGGCATGCTTCACCGCCTCGCAAAAGACGTGCCCGAAAAGACTTTCATTGCCGGCCCCACCAACACCTGTGCCTGCAACGATTGTCGATTCATGAAAATGAACACGATCGAGAAGGTTCGCGACGCGCTGAAGATATTGAGCCCCGCGATTGAGATGGATGAAACTGTGCGCGTCGCAGCACTGGCTCCGATCCAGCGCATGCTCGACTGGAGCAAGGCTTGAGCCGGAGGGACACCCGGGACGTCCCCCGTGTCTTTCGCCACACTGTGGTTTGAAGGCAGGGCGTGCTCGCCGAGCGCGCCGACAGCAGGAGTGGGTATCCGATGGGTGGGTATTCCGGTCCTGATGAAACGGCGGTTTGCTGCGCCATCTCCGTCCCACAGAACGGGACTCCGTCGGCGAAACCGCCTTACCCTTGCTGAGGATGCGGATCGAATACACCCGATTTACGGTTCCTCGGACCGGACGGCGAACAACCGACACACGCTCCCCGCGCCCTACCGGTGCAGTCCGAAGAGTAACTGCAGGTTCGTCTGCAGATCGTCGTCGGGAATCTGTTTCCCCCGATACGTCTTCACTAGGTCTTTGCACTTCACCCCGCCCAATAATTCCTCATCGGTCGCAATGATGCGCAACTCGGATCCCTTGTAGCCTTGCACAGCCTCAGCCAACAGCGGGCGCCACGCGATGGGCACCCCAAATTCATCAAAATCAACGTCCCACCCGGCCAGCCCAAATAGGGGCATCGGTGGGGAGCGGAGAGCGGGATATCGTCGGATGAAATCGGGGATAGATCGCGTGGCAATACGCACGGTCACCGCCGCCGACTTGCTCTGCCAAAATTCCAGAAACGTATCCACCCGCTGATCGCGAAACGCGTCGTAGAAGGCCTTCGGATCGACCCCGACCAAGTTCATACCGTTCCAAAGATCATGGTCGTTTTTACTGCCGAATTCTTTCCAGCCATACCACGACTGAAATTTGTCGGTGAGTCTCAACCCGATCTCAAAGTGCAAATGCGCCCGCGCTTTGGGGAGGGCTTGGCTTCCCGCACTTCGCCCCATGACTCCAATCGACGTGCCTATCTCAATTTTCGAGCCAGGTCGAACTCCCGAGGCGATCGAAGCGAGATGAGCGTAGAGGGTGCTGACCGGCAACGCAGCGTCAACGTGCTCAATCACGATGTAACGCCCGTAGCTGCTTTTTCCGGGATGGTCACTCACATGGCGGACGACGCCACCCATCACCGCAAAAACTTCATCAGTTGGTTCCCCGCGTCGGTCCCGCTCGACTGACTTGAGATCCAACGCCTCATGAAACTGCCAACCTTCCGTGCGCACACACCCAAACAATCCAGACTCAACCCGCCCCGACACGGTCGGTTGAATATAATCTTCCAATGGGCGCCCCTCGGCATAGGCCTTATTTTTGGTGGGCCAAGCCAACCGTAACCGGTCCGCCATCGAAGAACTCGCGATCAGCGGAAGCAGTAATCCGACACATAGGGTTCTCCGAAAGTTTCGCATATACCCAACAGTCAAAGGATCGATCAGTATTCGACAACCCTGGACGGCTATCGTCCAGCAGACGCGCGCTTGCATTGCCCATCTCTCGTGGCCATTTCCCCTCAAGGCCCGCCGCTTTCCCCCAATTATGAGTGCTGACTCCAAAGCCATACCCCATCCCACCGTCTGGGTGCCTTCGCTGTATTTCGCGATGGGCATCCCCTTCTCCATCGTCATCTGGGTTGCTGGGACCATGTTCAAGGATCTCGGTCACACGGACGGCCAAATCACGGTGGCTACCGCCTCGATCGGTATCATGTGGTCATTAAAACCACTTTGGGCTGCGTTTCTGGACATGTATCAGACCAAGCGATTTTGGGTGCTGAGCATGGAGTTCGCCCTCACCGGATTACTCATCCTCCTAGCGCTGGCCCTGCCTCTACCCAATTATTTCCGCGTCATCGTCGCGCTGATGTGGGTGTTCGCATTTTGCTCTTCGACTCAGGATATCACCGCGGACGGCATTTATATCACGTCATTGGACAAACAGAAGCAGGCCGCCTTTATCGGCGTCCAAGGCGTGTTTTGGAATGTGGGCCGACTTTTCGCCGTCGCCGCGGTCGTTTGGTTCGCGGGCAACATGCAGGAGCATCACGGCCACGATCCTAAAAGTGCCTGGGCTTGGGCGCTTGGCCTGAGTGCCCTGACCATGCTCCTGCTGGCAATATACCACCTGTTTGTCTTGCCCAAGGGATCGGTCGGAAAACGCGCCGGCTCTGCGGGCGAAGCGATGAAGACCTTCGGCGAGTCCCTCATCGCGTTCTTCTTGAAAAAGAAAATCTGGGGTATGTTAGCCTTTGTTTTCTTGTTCCGCAGCGCAGAGGGATTACTGCTAATCGAAGCACCGTTGTTTATGCAGGCGGACGTGCAGGACGGCGGCCTCGGCCTGACCTTGATGCAAAAGGGAGTCATCGACGGGATGATCAGCATCACGGTGAGTCTGGCCGGCGGTTTGTTGGGCGGTCTGTTTATCGCCAAATACGGGCTAAAGAAGTCTCTCTTCTTCATGGCCCTGTGCATCAACGTGCCGAATCTCTGCTTCGTCTATCTCAGTCAAATCGTCACCACCGACATCATGGCTCAAGGGGCCCAGATGGCTGCCCTGGCTGAAGCTAGCGGAGTCGCCCCGGAATCACCGATCTCACTTACGACGATCGCCACCTTGGTGACGTTGGAGAAATTCGGCTACAGTTTTGGTTTCGTCGCCAACATGCTCTATATGATGCAGCAGATGTCGCCGGGTAAATATCACATGACGCACTATGCGTTCTGCACGGCAATTATGAATCTGGTCTTGGTGCCACTACAGATGATTTCGGGACCGATGGCCGATCATTTTGGTTACAAGATGTTCTTCATTATCGTTTGTTTTGCCGCGATTCCTTCGCTCATCGCCGCTTGGTTTGCTCCGTTCCCGCGGGATGAGCACGGTGAGATGTTGGAAGATAAACCAACTGAAGCCTAGGCCGAGTCGGCCGAGTCCATCGCCATCATGATGGACTCGCCCACCGCGTCGGCGAGTAACCGACCTTGAGTGGTCAGCCGCACGGTCGAACCGACTTGTTCAGCAAGTCCGTCGCTGACTAGGTGGTGCAAGGCGCCACGGGCTTGCCCCCATGCGGGACTCGGAAAGCGCCGCGCCAACTCCACCGGATCCACGCCGGCGGTCATACGTAGGCCGAAGATCAATGCATCTTCCGCCAGCAGCGACGGGGTCAGTTTCACCCGATCGGCGGTCATGCGTTCCCCGTTCGCAAGATCCGCGTGCCACTGTTTTAGATCGGCGGTGTTCGCGGCTCGCCACCCATCATATTGGCCAGCTGCAGCGGGTCCCAAACCGATCCATTCGTGCATATGCCAAGTATTCAGGTTGTGCTGACAGCGGTGATCAGGGCGGGCAAAATTCGCGACTTCATATTGCCCAAAGCCGGCCGACTCGAGTTTCTCCCAGGTCGATTCGTAGAGCTTCGCTTCGTGTTCGGAGTCGAGCTTCACCTTTCCTTCTGAGAGTTGCACCCAGAGCTTCGTGTCTTCCTCGAAGGTTAAACAATAGGTGGAAAGGTGGTTCGGCGCGAGGGCGATGGCCTGATCCAGGTCGGCCAACCACTCGCTCTCGCCCTGCCCCGGTAGAGCGAACATCAGATCCAGATTCACGCTAGAAAACTCCTCCGCTCGGACCCGATCATAGGCTCGGAAAATCTGTTCCCGCGTGTGTTGCCGGCCGAGACCATCAAGTAATTCGGGATTAAAGCTCTGGGCGCCCATCGATATACGCGTGACCCCAATATCCTTGAGTGCCGCCAGACGAGCATCCGTGACCGACGCTGGGGCCATCTCTACGGACCACTCGGCAGGTGGGCCTCCCGCATAATCCAGAACCGCCTGCCCGAGTCGTCGAATATCCCGAGGAGACAAAAGCCCCGGAGTGCCGCCGCCCCAGAATACCGTGGATATTTTCCGGGAAGGTCGAACCAACGCCATTTCCTGCTCAATCCCCTCCAAATAAGCCTGGATGCCCTCGGCTGTGGGGGCCGTTTGATAGAAGGCACAGAAGTCACACGTCGTGGCACAAAACGGGACATGCACGTAGAGCCCTAGCGGGGATTTGGGGTCCTCGCCCGACTCTGACGGAGAGATGCATATTTCGCTCATTGCCAACGCAGAGTGATTGTGTTGCCTAGGAACGACCATTTAATTGCGAAAAACTCATGGAAAAGAACAGCATCTTTCAAAGGAGACGAATCTGCCAATGGCTAGCCGTCGTAACCGCACTCACTTTCTTCACTGGATGTGATGAAGTCACCATCACCAATTTGACTCCATCTCAGCTGGCGCCCAACCCGTCCCAGATCTACACCTTCTCGGCCAAATTCCATCCCAAGTCCCGGGGCCTCGTGGAATCTTCACTCGCGCCGCAAATCGTGATCGACGGCAAGATTCACCAGATGGATCCCAGCCCAGTCGGTGGTCACATCTACGAATTCGATTACCAGATTCCGGACGGGCGCAGTGAGGTGTCCTACTACTTCCTCGCGACCTACGACATCAGCTTCAGCGGAAATTCGTCGATGCGAGAGTCTTACTCTCCCGTCACCACGGCCACGCTCCGCAGCCGACAAGTGCACTCCATGATCGCCAATCGCGGTCCCGTCGGCGCCCGTATTGGGGTAGTCGGCCAAGGTTTCACTACGCAAGACACGGTAACAATCAATGGCCAACCGGCCCGCACCGTATTCGAATCGACTAACGCATTGAGCTTCTTTGTCCCAGCGATTCCTCCCGGTCGTAATTATCAAGTCACGGTGGTTGGCCCGACCAACACTCAAGCAGTGGGCACCTTCCGCGTAGATCCGTTGGGAATCGACGTTTCCCCGCGTTCACTCAATTTGGGCCAAGGGCAGACGCAATCGGTCACATTCAGTCTCCCGCAAGCCGCGCCCATGGGTGGACTGCTGCTGGATATTACCACGGATGTGCCTGATAGCGTAATTATGCCCGAGGTGGTGATCCCCGCTGGCAGTAACTCCGTGACCATTCCTGTCCAAGGAGGTCTCCCTGGAACCGGTAACCTTTACCTCACTGGATTCGGTGGCGGCGAGGTAGTCATTTCGATCTCTGTGCAATAAGCTCCGATCAAATTCGCTTTTCTCTACGCCGATTCCGCACCAGGAATCGGCGTTTTTGTTTTTAGCCGAATCGGTTTAGTCTAACCGCATTCATCAATCCCCCAACCTTCTCCCCCTTTATTCCCCGTGCTCAACGGCATCTCTGTCACGCTTCGATCCCTGCTGCTGGTTGGCAGCGCGCTAACAAGTTCTCTCACTGCCATGGCAGAATCATTCGAACCTCCCCTGCCAAGCTACACCAGCGGCTCGGTGAAAATCGTCTGTTTCGGGGATAGTGTGACGGGACTCTATTATCACACCGGTGGCCGCCGGACTTACACGAACCTCTTGGGCTCAGCCCTCCAGCAGTCACTCCCTCAAGCCAATATTCAGATGCACAATGCGGGCATCAGCGGCAATACCACCGTCGATGCACTGACTCGGATTGAGTCGGACGTGCTCTCCCACCACCCCGACCTCGTTACCATCATGTTCGGGCTTAATGACATGGTCCGAGTGCCGCTGGACGAATATCGCGCCAATCTTGTTAGCCTGATCCAACAATGCCGCGATGCTGGAGCCCAGGTCATCTTGGCCACGCCTAACGCAATAACGGACAACCCCACTAGGCCCACCGCCCTACTGCTCGAATATTGTGACGCCGTCCGCTCCGTTGCGGCTGAATACCAAGTCACGTTGTGTGACAGCTATGAGGCCTTCACCACATTCCGGGATCAGAATGAAGTAGAGTGGAGACTGATGATGAGTGATGAGATTCACCCCAATCTTGCCGGACACCAATTCATCGCCGAAAAACTCGCCGGCACCATCATCGGGCAGCCCGTTTCGCTGAAACCCCTAAGCCCCTCTCTCCCGGCGATTCCGCGACTATCGAGTCTAACCAAGTCAGCCTCTCCGTTCCGCATCCTAGCTATGCCTCCCTACGATGCGTGGATCGGAGCTGCCCTAAATGAGGTTACCGAGCGATCGGACACCGACGTCGTCACCTGGGTGATTGAAAAAAAGTCCCTACTCGAGATTGAAGCGGATGCCGAATCCCGGGTTCGACCGATGCAGCCAGACCTCGTCTTAATTGCCGTGCCTCGAGAGATCCCCTCCGAATCGTTGGAAGCAACCATCCATGCCTATAGCTGGATCGCCAATTGGTCCCAGCACTTCGCGACCCGAGAATGGGGATGTGTGATCGTCCACCCCGATGTGCTCGATCCCCATGCGTTCCCAACCCGCAACGATAAGCTGGTTCGACGATTGGCCATCGCAGGGGATCTGCCGTTGATCGATCGAGAACGAAACGACCACCAGACCGCCGCGGAGCTCTTGACCGCATGGGTGCGAGCCCAGGTGAACGAGTCCCCATCAACCGCCGCTCGAGCGGGTCTTGCTCGGGTGGTCGCTCCAAAATAACGGATGACCCGCAGCCAGATCACCCGCGTGCCGCTGAACTGGATTGGCTAATAGTCAAAGCTAGCCAGCTCGCACCACCTTGCGACAATTCCACTATGTCTACATCCGATTCCGCTGTTTCCATCCACCCCTATTTCAAAGTCGCCGAAGGCAAACTCGAAGAGGCTCATGCCTTTTGCGAAAAGTTCGTCGCTGCTACCACGACCGAACCCGGATGCCTGCACTACGGCTTTAGCTTTTTAGGCAACGAGGCGCATTGCCGCGAATCTTACGCGAATGCCGAAGGACTACTGGCCCATTTGGACAACGTAGGTGCTCTGCTCGGCGAATTTCTCGAAACCTGCGCGACCCTATAGAGGCTGGAGATTCACGGCGCGGAAGCAGAGCTCGCCAAACTTCGCGAGCCACTCGCCCACCTTTCCCTCAAATTTTTCACCCTGGAATACGGGTTCCGGAACTAGTTTCGTTTATTCTCTGGGGGTAAATACGCCGAAGATCGCTTCGGCTTGATTGCCGCCGGGTTCCAAAGCGACCTCGGCCAACGAAACGGAGAATCAGAGTCCATCTAGTTTGGCTGCGCCGGCGGCCAAGGCATTGGCCCAACTCCGAAGTTCTCCGACCGAGATAAACATCTGAGCTCCTTGTTCCCGCCGTTGAGTGGTATCAGCCGGGGAGGACGTCGGTCCTCCAAATGCTTTGCCATGTTTGCGGCAGGCATCGGCCACCATATCCCACGACTGGTCCAACGTGAGCTCCGGTTCGTCTCGTAAACGGAGCCCCAAATCACCCGGACCAACGAAAAGAATGTCCACGCCTTCGACCGCTGCGATGGCATCGGCGTTGCGCACGGCCTCGGGCGACTCAATCTGGACCGCTAGAAATGTCTCCTTCGCGGCCCACTCTAGATAGGTGTCCAGACTGTGACCATTGAAGTCGGAATCAAAACCCGCGTTATCGAGCCCACGGTCACCCACCGGGGGAAACTTGACTGCTTTCACCAACTCACGCGCTTCCTCCGCCGAATCCACCTGCGGCACTAACAATCCAGCAGCTCCATCTTCCAGAAATCGATACAATCCTGTTTTTGCCCGAGTAGGCGTTCGCACCATGATATCTATGTCGTAGACATGCCCGAAAGCCAACAGGGCCTGCACCTCTCGGGTGGTCATCGCTCGGTGCTCCAGATCGAGCCAAATACAATCGAATCCATTACGGGCGGCATGGCACACATAACCTGGAATATAATGGCCAAGATTGCAGGTACGGATCACTTCTCCCGCGCGAATTTTTGCTAAAGTTTTGCTGGATCTCATAAAATCTAGAGCGAAGAAATTTTCCTCAAAGTGAACAGGGCCTGCGCCGCACGGATACGGGTATCAAGATTCTCGTCGTCCAGCAGCTGAATCAACTGCGAGGTGGCTTCGAACACCGCAGCCTCACCGGCAAAGGTTGCCGCATAAGTGCGAATCGCCGAATTCGATGAATTCAAATTACTTTGCAAAGCGGTCCGACCCTCGGGGTCACCCAATACGGCTGAAGCATGGTCCAGAAAAGACCGGACACGTTCATCATCCGTACCCGGTAACCGCGCTCGGATCCGCGCGACGTCGCTGGAATCACCCGTTCGAGCCAAAACCCAAGCGGCGATCCGGAAATTATCGGGCTCTTCGGCTGACATCATGGTTTCACGGAGAAATACAAGGGCGGCGGCCCGATCGTCAGCATACGAGTGTTTGGCCAGCGCTGCCGCGGCCATCAGTCGCAAAATGGTGTTCTCGTTTTGATCAAAGGCATCCCGCACCGGCGCGGCCTCACCAGGCCACCCCACTTTAAACAAACTCTCCGCGGCATGAACATGGCCGTGTAGATCATCTCCCACTAAGATATCGATCATCACCTCCGCTCGGTTTTCGTCACCCGCCCGAACCAACTCCCGGGCTAATCCGCATCGTCGCTGGTCGTCTTGCTCCAAAGCTAGTTTGGGTTCCAGCACTGAGCGCACTTCCGCTCCGAAACCCGCGATGGTCAGCGCTTCAGCAGCGTGCATGGATGGCCAGAATTCATCTCCATGCAGGCCTTCTCGTAAAACCGCTTCGGCTTTTGCCGAGACCTCGGGCTCTAGCTCCCAAAACAGTCTAGAACAACCGGTGAATAGGAGCGCAATCGTTGCAGCGACTAGGGTTACACTTCGCCAATTCATGCTGTTTTCTCCTTCGCAAAAATCTTACACGCAACGAGACCAACTGATAGCCCCACAACCGCCGCGGCGGGGGAGATCCACTGGAAGGTGATTGGAGGAAGACCCGTAACCGAATCTACGCCGAAAAGGACCCCTGAAAATGCAATCGTAAGTGCAGTGCCCACACTCGCAATCGTGCCCACCCACACCCCCTTCGCGTTCGCAAAAGGCACAAACATCGCAAAAATAAACAGCAGTGCGATCGGCACCGTCAGCAGGTTCACCACCGTGTTGGTCACCGCCATAAAGTTACCCGGGATACGATCCATGAACGTGCTTAAAAGCACCACAACCGTGCCAATCACCACCGCGAGTCGGCGAGCATAACGCACATGCTCTTTGGCGGTGTCGGGTTTCTTCCCAAAACGATCGAGAAAATCCGTCATCACCACCGCGGTAATCGAATTAACCCCCGAATCGATACTCGACATCGCTGCCGCAAAAAGCCCCGAGACCACCAATCCCGTGATGACCGAAGGCAATTCAAACGCGATGAAATGGGGAAAGAGCCTGTCGGCTTGATCATTCAACGAGCCCGCCTCTGGCAAAAACTCCGGATGCACTTGAAAATAACCGAGCAACGCCAGACCCACAAAACCCAAGGTGGCTCCGACCACCAGACTGACAGTGAGCTGAACGGCCAAAGCTCGCCGAGCCTTCGACGCATCCTCAGTCGCCATAAATCGCTGCACGGAAACTTGATCTCCTGCCATCGTTGCCGTCATCCAAAAGAACACCGACACTATCGAGCCCACCACCGTAATGCGCGTCGACGGATCGAAACTGAAGATCGGTTGAGCATCCCAGACGTCTGATTGCCACTCCGTGGGAAACCAGCTGAACCCTCCCATGTTCCAGGTGACGGTGCCGATCACCAGCAACGCTCCACCGAAGAGTAGGATGGTCTGCATCAGATCGGTGATCACCACCGCCTTCAATCCACCCAGCGACGTATAAGCCACCGCAAAAGCACCGGTCGCCACCACGATCCATGGCACCGCTTCCGGCCCGACTCCAATCATGATCGCGATCGCTTTGGCGGTGAGATATACGAGCAACCCCATCCAGACCAAACGGAGCATCAAAAACATGGTCGCGCCGAGTAGTCGCACACTCAGCCCCAACCGTTGCTCCAGTAACTCATACGCGCTGGTCACCCGGTTCCGCATATAAACCGGCAAAATCACAAAACCCAGCACGAGGAAAACAAAGGGATAGGCGATGTAGTTGGTGAGGTAGATCGGGCCCTTGCCGGAAATTTCTCCAGGTATCGCGAGATACGAGATGGTGCTCAACAAGGTGGCGAACAACGACACCCCGATGAGCATCGGATGCATGGATCCCGATCCGATGAAATACTCTTTGGTCGAGGTCTGACGTCGGCCGAAATAACTTCCCAGCCAGAGGGTGGAAATGGCGTAGATTCCGACGATAATCCAATCAATAATAGTCATGCTTGGTCGACGAAAGTGGCGACCCCAACACCACTTGTCTAGTCCCCTCGCTCCAATGAAAATTCATTCGTGAGTTTTCTCAGATCGAGTCCCTCACCAATCCTTGATCAGTGGAATTCAAAGTTCACCACCACCGGGCGGTGATCACTCGCCTGCATCACTATGGGATCATCAGGGATGATTCCTTTCCCACCCACGACCATCTCTTTCAAAGGCGCGGAAACCATCACGAAATCCACCCGGGAATATTCGTCGTTGCGCCAATAACGATGCGTCCAGGTTTCACCTCGAGAATCTTCGGCGGGAACAAGCACGCTAATCGGACGACTGCCAATCTTTGAAAATGCCCGCACCGGTCGCTGTAGCGTTCCTTCATTAAAATCGCCGGCGATGATAAACTGGGACGTCTGCGGTTCGGGAAAGAGCTCGAGAATACGATCGCGCGCAGCGGTCGCTTCCTTGCCTCGTCGCAACTGGGCCTCCGGATCATCCCGGCGTTCCGTCAGCCGACTCTTGAGGTGAACCACAAAAAGCGCGACTTCGCCCGACGCCGTTTCAAAACGCACCTCGAGCATTCCCCGTTTCACCAATTCTCTGCCCTCGAAATATTTAAAATTCAAATCCGTATGACGTCGAACCTGCGTGAGCGGTATTCGACTCAAAACCGCCACCTTACGCTGATCATCCACCCCATTGAGCACCACCGATTCCGCGTAGTTCAGTCCTTCCTTGCGCAAGTCACGTTGCAACTCTCGGAGAAAGTCGTCCCCACCAACTTCCTGCAACGCGAGGACATCGGCATCGATCAGATGAAGCACCTTGCGCAAGGCGGTCTTTTCATTTTCCGGTTTCGGATAGGAGGCGAGAAATGCGCCTTCGATCTGCCGATCTGTCAGGTTGTAGTTCGCCAGGTTATAGGTGGCCACCGTCACGGGCTCCGCCGTCGCAACCAACGTGGCCAATAAAGCCACCAAACCCGTCCAGAACTGTCCCAACCGATTCACGTCTATTTCGTCGCGACCATCGCGCGTTCGCGTTCAACCAACGTGGGGTGAGAATAATAGAACCCACTGAACCAGGCGTGAGGCGTCATGTTGCTGAGATTTTCACTCGCTAGTTTACGCAGGGCCGCAATCAACGGCCCAGAACTCTTCATCGCCGCGCGCGCGAAGTCATCGGCCTCGTATTCATTTTTCCGCGACATAATATTACTCAGCGGCGAAAACCAGAAGGTCACCAGACCACTGAGCAAGCCGAACAATAATAACGCGGGAGCGAGTTCCCCGGCGGGAAATCCGAATCCACTTAAAAACCAATCGGCCGAGAGCAACCAGGCAATCGATGCAAACGCCGCAAATTGCATGAACGCGGCGACCGCGAGCATCTTGGGAATGTGACCGCTCTTGTAGTGACCCACTTCGTGCGCGAGCACGGCTTCCAATTCTTCCGCCTCGAGTTGCTCGATCAACGTATCAAAAAGGACAATCCGACGGAAGCGGCCAAAGCCGGTAAAGTAAGCATTGGAATGCCCCGAACGCTTGCTGCCGTCTATCACTTCGATGGTGGAGGCTTGGAAACCGGTGCGATCCCCCAAGGCCAAGAGTCGATCTCGCAGCTCACCATCCGGCAACGGGGTCAGCTTATTAAACAGCGGCAAAATCAACTTCGGGTAAAGCACCATCATGAGGAGTTGAAATCCAAAGAGGAGGGCGAAGGCCCAAATCCACCAGAAATCTCCTACCCAGCCGACCAATGAAAGCAGCCCCCACAACAAGGGAAATCCGATCACAAACAGCAGGGCGATGCCTTTAATCTTATCGGAAACCCACAAACCCGGCGTACTTTTGTTAAACCCAAACTGAGCTTCCAAGCGAAACTGAGCCCACCACTCGAAGGGCAGACTCGGCAGGGAAAGCAGCACACTTACAAATAAGATGAAGAGGGTGTCATCCCAATTCGCCCCCGGGGCCCATGCCCCGATCTGCGCAAACATCTGCGGGAGAATTCCGCTCACCAAAACGAGGGCCAGCACTCCGGCATCAAACAACAGGGTGAGTCGATTGAAGCGGCTTTTTGCCTGCGTATAGGCAACTGATTTCTGGTAGGTCGCCTCATCCATCATCGCCGCTACCGCATCCGGCGCGCGACCAGCGTTGCGAGTCACTTCTCGTAAATTCATTTCAGAGAGCACCCATTCGGCGAGGAGCCGCGCCACAATAAGGATCAACGCAATTGTGATAACCATGGACCCACTCAACCGACCTCGGCGCATGGGGGAATCAAAATCGCCTCCTAACTTGATTCAGTTAGAGTCGAGACTTTCCATTCGGCATCCGTCTTGTCTTCCTATGGATCCCTTCTGCCTGTGACTCCCCCTGCTTCCAAACGCCCTCTCTCTCTAGGGGTCATCTTCTTGACCCTCTACATCGACCTGATCGGGTTCTCGATAATCTTCCCCCTCGTTCCGGATATTCTCTCGCACTATCTGGACGTAGAGGGCGGCGCTGGCGTGCTCGGTGCCCTGATGACGGTCACGGAAGGCTTGGCGACGGCCTTCGGTAAGAGCAGCAACTTCGCGGCGGTCCTCTTGGGCGGGGTTCTAAGTTCGATCTACGCCCTGCTGCAATTTGTCTTCGCTCCGTTTTGGGGAGCTGCCAGTGACCGGCATGGTCGTCGCAAAATTCTGTCCTACACCGTAGCCGGAACCGCGCTGAGTTATGTGCTCTGGATCGTCAGCGGCTCATTCTGGCTCTTCGTCGCCGCCCGTCTGCTCGGTGGTATCTTTGGGGGCAACATCTCGGTCGCAACCGCCGCAGTTGCAGATGTCACAACGCGCGCCGAACGCGCCAAAGCCATGGGGTTAGTCGGAGCGGCCTTCGGACTCGGACTCGTGACTGGTCCCGCCATCGGTGCGATCACCGCTCAATACAATTTACTCGAGAGTACCCCATCCTTAGCAGCGTATGGGCTGCATCCATTTTCGGTGCCCGCGATCATCGCCTTAATCATGAGCGTGATCAACTTGGTTTGGATCCGCGCCCGCTTCGACGAAACTCTGGCTGAAGAAAACCGCTCCAGTGGCTCCGAACCGCTGCGCCTGCGGCATCCGTTGAAAGCGGCCCGGGAAATCCAATCACCAGCCATCAGACTGGTTAATTTCGTGGGATTTTCCTTCGCCCTAGCTTTTTGCGCGATGGAGTTCTCGCTCACCTTTCTTGGCCAGGATCGCTTCGGGTTCACCGCCCGGGAAAACGGCATCATGCTGGCCTTCCTCGGATTTTGTTCGATCATCACCCAAGGCATGATCGTGCGTCGACTACTCAAGAAACGGAGTGAGATCAGCGTATTACTCAGTGGCCTGCTGATTGCCGCGGTCGGATTCGCTCTCGTCGGCATCGCCCCCAACGTCACCACGCTTTATGTCGGTCTCGGTATCCTCGCCCTCGGCGCAGGTTTGGTAAATCCTGCGACCTCCGGGCTGATTTCACTCTACGCGGAGGACAACGAGCAGGGTCGGATACTAGGCATTTTTCGGTCACTCGGTTCATTGGCCCGCGCGATCACGCCCATCGCGGCAGGTATTATGTTTTGGATGATGGGTGGCCCCACTGTCTTCGCTGCTGCCGCGGCGTTGAGCTTCGGCAGTTGGTGGGTGGCACGTCGTCTGCCTCCACCGGTCAAATGAGGTTCTGTCGCCGGCAGTCCATCATCACCGTCGCGAGTCTGCTCGTGATTTCGATGGTTGGTTGTCGATCGACTCCGGCAGAATCGACCGATACCGCCGAATCGACCATTTATTTGTCGCCCATGCCGGTGGTCGCGCAGCCTTCCCCGGTTACGCCCAACAGCGCTGAATTTCCCATGAAATGCATCGGCGGGCTCGTGGTCGTTCAAGCCGATGACGAAGGTGGACCTTGGAATTTCCTGATCGATACCGGCTCATCCGCGACGTTGGTTTCCCCGGAGTTCGCTATTCGCCGCCGTAGCAGGCAGTCCAACCCCACCGTTCCGACCGTTTGGTTGCGCGACGCGACCGGCCAAGCCGTGCCCGTGGACTCGGTCCTGTTGGCCAAAGTGGATTTTGGTCGGGCTCATTTTCGCAATGTCCGTGCCCTGGTGTTCGATTGCCGCGTCGTTTCCGACCATTTGGGCATCAAGATCGACGGTGTGCTCGGTTTCAATTTGTTCGCTGATGCCCGCCTCACGCTCGACTACCCGGGACAACGAATCGTGATGTCCGAACTCGAAAACGAACAACCTCTCCGCGGGTGTGTGCTGAATTTCACCATCCAAAATGGCGTGCCCCTGATTGAAACCACGATGGGCAACGAACCACTACTCGCCCTCATCGATAGCGGCAGCGATGGCAGTCTGAGCCTGGATCCCGCGGGATTAGCTCTGAATTTCGAAGCTCCTCCTCGCGAAGGCACCCTGATCGGCACCCTTCATGGCAATCATCGTCAAATTCTGGGACGAATCGCCGACACCCTTCATATCAGTGACTATCAAATCGAAACCCCAGTGGTCGATTTGAGCGGGAACCTCACCTCGATCGGTGGGGAAATCTTGCAGAACTTCGAAGTCACCTTCGACCAATCGAACCGACAAGTAGCATTTTATCGTCCCGGGGATGATTTCGTGATCACTTCCCCACCCAAAATGAGCGCCGGCGTGAGCTTCACTAAAGTGCGGGCCTACTGGCGGATCACTGCGATAGCCCCAAATTCACCGGCGTCCCGAGCCGGATTTTCGATCGGCGACCTCGTGATTCGGCTAAATGGAGAACCAGTCGACGCTTGGGAGCTCACCCGTTACCAAGCGCTAATCGACGCGGGAGGCACCATTGAATATACCTTCATTCAGGGACGTGATGAAGTGACGATCGACGCTGACACCTTCGCGCTGGTGCCCTAGCTAGAGTCGATTAGCTCACCCGACGCAGGCGAAATGCGGCGGCGCCATCGCACCCGCTCTGCCACGGCAGACTTACTTCTGTCGCTTCGAGTTCAAATGATCCATTAGGGCGTTTCAGGAACGCATTGACCACCTGCTCGTTTTCTTCGCGGTCAATACTGCACGTGCTGTAGACCAACCGACCCGATTCAGCGACGAGTTCGGCGGCGGCGATCAAAAGATCAAGCTGCTGCGAGGAGTGGCGTTCAAAACTATCCGTCTGCAAACGCCACTTCACATCCACCCGATGGCGCATCACGCCGGTGTTGGAGCATGGCACATCGAGTAGGACCGCCGCATAAGTGAGCGGTTGCTTGGCTCCTTCCAAAGCTTTTGCGCCACTCCGCAACAAATCGCCCGAGACGGTGGCCGTTTCGACTCCCGCTGGCACCCGCTGCAAACTTTCTTCCAAACGAGGCATCCGGCGACCGGGCATATCGAAGGCCACAATCTTCCCTTTCTGCATCCGATCCGCCATGGCGAGACTCTTGCCTCCCGGGGCGGCGCACAGATCGAGCACCGTCTCGCCCGACTGAGGATCCAACAAATCGATCGCTAAACGCGTCGCGGCATCCTGCACATGCACTTCTCCACTCTCTAACAACCCACGCAATTCCGCCCAATGGCCGGATTCGGCCGTATAAAAATCGGGGGCCCCATCGATCGGGTTTAGCCAGGCCGGCAGGCTCTGAGTAAGTGCCGCTCCCGGCCGCAGTCTCACCGTCACGGACGCCGGGGTCTGATTAACCACCAATAACTGGCGGGTCATAGCATCTCCGAGTTGTTCGCGCCAGCGCTCCACCAGCCAGATGGGGTGCGAATAGAAAATGGACCAAGTATCCGCGCTATCGGAATCTGTCGGCTCAGTTGCCTCACTCATTAGCGCTACCGCAAGTTTCCGACCGACCGCATTAGCGAACGCCGCTTCTTTGGGGCTCGCCAACTGTTTGACGCGCTCGACGAGGTGGTGGCCCACCTTGGCCGCATGTCCGGGGGCTGGATCCGATTCGAGTAATTCAACTCCCGCCACGATCAAGGCCGCTTCTACAATCGGACGCGGCGGGCGCGTCATCAGCCGATCCAGTTTGTCTTTAATCCGAGTAAGATTACGCACCGCGCCCACTAAAAGTGCCTGCACGCGGGCTCTTTCCCCTCCCCCCATGCCTCGGGGAAGCGATTCGAGTAGCCAATCCACCCGTTCCGTCCCCGTTTGCCAACGCTCGAGCAACTGCACGGACCAAGTCCAGGCATCAGAAGGAGTAGTAGATTGGGAAGACGAAAGTCGATTCATGGGCGCACCCTCCGGCTCCCCAATGTTTCTGCCAAGCTATATCCCTTTTTCACGTGAGTTCAGGTGCCTGTTGACATGACCCAGTTCGATCCTCTCCAATATCCAATTCTATCGAGAAAACCCTTTGTTATGAATCTGGAAGCCGTATCTGCACTCATCGCCAAAAAACCGTCGCTTAAGGCGGCTATCTCTAAATTGGAGGCCATGGAACCTGGAACCTACGTGGTTCACCGTAGCTGGGGTTTCGGCCAAATTAAAAGCTATGATGAAGCCGCAGAGCGCTTGGTCATCGATTTCCAAGATAAGCCAGGACATCGCATGGATCCGGCTTTTTGTGTGGGCACGATGGATGTGCTACCTCCTCACCACATTCTCGCTCGTAAGCAGACCGAAGCCGCTCACATCCAGAACCTTATCGATAAAGAACCTGGTGAGCTCATCGTTGAGGCCCTCAAGTCCTACGATAAACACGCGACCACCGCGATTGACCTCGAGATCACTCTCGCCCAGGTCGTCGGTGAAACGAAGTTCAAGAAATGGTGGACCGCTACTAAGAAGGTCATCGCCAAGGATCCTCGCGTCGCCGTTCCGGCCAAAAAGACCGAGTGCTACATTCTCCGCGAGGTTCCGGTTTCCGCCAAGGACGAGCTCATGGAGGCCTTCGAAGGCACCCAGTCCGCCCGCCGCCGCATCAGTATTGCTGAAAAGCTGATCGCTGCGGTCGAAAAAGATGACGACATGACGGACCTGCTCAAGGTGCTCGATATCGTCACCGAGGCCGTGCGTGAGTCCAACCAACTTTCACAGGCCGAGCGCCTCTACGGTGCCGCCGTGCGCGACGATCTGGCCGTTTTGACCGGAGCCGACGCCTCCGCCCTTTCCCCTTCCGAGGGCGAAATCATCGGCGATGTCCGCGATCTGACCGAAATCGCCGCTTCGATTCCGGTTGGTTTCCAGTCGCGCTTCCTCGCGCTGATCAAGGACACCCACCCCATCGAATGTCGCGACGCCGTCTTCACCCTCCTGAAGTCCAGTCAGGGTAAATTCACGACCGAGTGCATCAACTTCCTCATCGAGAACGAATACGCGGCCGACCTCGCCGAGACCTTCCAACGCTGGCAAGTGGAGCAAAACCTCCGCGCGCCTGTCCTGCTTTGGATCGTCAAGAATCGTCATTCGAAGAAGTTCGCCAAGCTGCTCAACGAGCTGATCACCCCTCGTCTACTCAGCGCTATCTTCTTCGCGATCGATTACGAAGCCCTGCAAGCCGCTTCCGCCCGCCGGATTCCGTTGGGCGATATGCTCAGTGACGACCCTGATCTCATCGCCGATCTGCTTGCGACCGCAGATCCTGAAATCGCCCGCGATTTGGCCAATACCCTCATGCTGAATCAAGGCTTCGAGGAACTCACCAAGAAGTCCCTACTGGCTCGCTTCATCAAAATCTTCCCGAACATCCAGTCACTCGTGGCTGGCGATGCCGAGGGCAAGGAAGAGGCATTGCTCGTTTCTCGTGAAAGTTACGAACGTCGCCATGCAGAATACGAACTGATCGTTTCGACCAAGATTCCGGAAAATTCCAAGTCAATTGCCACCGCTCGTGAGCACGGTGATTTGAAGGAAAACTCCGAATACAAGATGGCGAAGCAAGATCAGGCTTTGCTTATGTCGCAGAAGTCGCAGCTTGAGAAAGATTTCGAAAGCGCTCGTATCACTGACTTTAGCGAAACCGTCGCCGACCAAATTGGCGTTGGCAGTATCGTTACCCTCAAAAATCTCGGTAATGGCCAGACCCCAACCTATAAGGTTCTCGGGGCTTGGGACAGTGACCCAGATAACTACATCATCGCCTACAAGACGCCTCTCGGCCAAGCCCTGCTCGGCAAACGTAAGGGTGACAATGTGAAGGTGAAGATTGGTTCCTCCGAAGAAGAATACGAGGTCACCAAGCTCGAGCGCATTCCCACTCCGGCTTCCTGATCCTACTGATTCTTTCCACTTTCACCGCCGCTCTCTTCATCGAGGCGGCGGTTTTTTTTGACTAACAAGTTCGAATTGATCGACGACTTTGGGCTTTAGCCTCCGATCAAAGCCCCCCAAACTCCCAATTGTGAATGGCACCTGGGATATCCTTAAGCTTTTGTCCGACCCTACTCGGGTGCGGTTGATTTCGCTCCTACGGGCAGAAGAACTTTCGGTCGGTGAGCTTGGTGAGATCCTCGATATGGCTCAGTCGCGCATTTCGTCGCAGTTGGCGCAGTTACGGGCGAATGACCTGGTCCAAGATCGGCGCGAAGGGAAAAAAGCCTTCTACATCCTTCAGCCCAATCTTTCCGCCCAAGCGGTGACTTTGCTGTCAGCGGCATGTGAAGCGGTCGCCGAGGAAAAAGAACTCGTGGAGGATAAATCGAATCTGAATCGCGTGCTTCAAAAACGCCGCGCCCATCAGGAACAATATTTCAACCTCATCGCCGGAAAGCTCGGTAAAAACTATTGTCCGGGCCGCTCATGGGAAGCGATTGGTCATCTCGCCCTGAAGTTGGCCCCAAAAATCGAAGTCGCGGATCTGGGTGCGGGCGAAGGTTTGATCTCACAGCTCCTGGCGCGCCGGGTCGCCAAGGTTTGGTGTATCGATAATTCACCTCGTATGGTCGAAGTGGGCACGGAGCTGGCCGCCAAAAACGGCCTCGCCAATCTGACTTACAAGCTGGGGGACATTGAGACCGTGCCCCTGCCGGACCGATCCGTCGATTTGGCTATTCTCAGCCAAGCGCTGCACCATGCTCAACACCCTGATGTCGCCATTCAGGAGGCTTACCGAATCCTGAAACCCGGCGGCCAATTACTGCTGCTGGATCTGAAGGCCCACACGTTCGAAAAAGCCCGAGAGATCTATGCCGACGTCTGGCTTGGTTTCAGTGAAAACTCCCTGCACGGATTCATCCGTTCGGCTGGGTTCGACCAAGTTGAAGTGACTACCGTGAGCCGCGAAGAACAAGCACCCTTTTTCGAGACCCTACTGGCCAGTGGAGTCCGGCCACCGGACTAGCTCCAACCGCCCCGCGGCGACCTCAAGATCTTCCGAGTCACACCCCCCGCCACCAGTGAATACAGAGACTCGTGGTGAAATTATCCGGACGGACGGCGTTAAACGCCAGGATCTCAGCCTGATCCAAATCTCGATCGGAAAGAGTGATCGTCAGCGCGAGCGCTGCTTGGGTAAATTGCGGATATGAACCGCTTTTAGAGTGTAAACAGATCCAAAGGAAAAGGACGCCCTTTTCGGGGCGCCCTTTAGACCTAACACCAAGCAAACCTAAAACTAAAACTTGAACTACAGAGATGGACTCAGCTGATCAGAATTCGTTCGATTTTTGTTAAACTTTTTTTTCATAAAATATCAGAACGATATTCATGGGCTCTCGTTCAAAATAAAGGGGCGCCCTTGCGGGCGCCCCTTATGACCTAACACCAAGCAATCCGTAATCAATTAACCTAAGTTAAAACCTTTACGGCGCTATATTCTGCATCTTGGTGGACGCCCTAAGTTAGGATTCGCTCAATAATCTTTGAGAAAAGCATGACTTTTTTTCATGCACGCAAAACTGACTGAATATTCAGTCAGTTTACCCTGCATCAATCACCCCATAAGCGGGGTCGGAAGCGGTCTGAATCTGCACTTCTGCAGTCAACGGGTAGCGGTATACATTGCCCTCATAATTCCGGAAAACGATCTCTTCGTCGGTGATTTCTTCCACAAAATCCGGATTGATGGGCACTTTCCCTCCGCCCCCGGGAGCATCGATCACGTATTGCGGAATGGCGTAACCCGTCGTGTGACCCCGTAGGGCCTTGATGATCTCAAGACCTCGACGCACATCGACTTTGAAGTGAGAACCCCCGGTGATGAGATCCATCTGATACAAATAGTAGGGACGCACGCGCATCCGCAGCAGGCGATGGACAAGCGCTTTCATGGTGTCCGCATCGTCGTTTACCCCGGCCAATAGCACGCTCTGGTTGCCCAGAGGCACACCAGCGAAGGACAACCGATCGCAGGCCGCTTTGAGTTCGGCAGTCGCCTCACTCGGGTGGTTCACGTGGATGCTCATCCAAATCGGACCGTGGCGTTTGAAGATCTCGCACAACTCCGGGGTGATCCGCTGGGGCAGAAATACCGGAATTCGGGATCCGATCCGGATAAATTCCACGTGCGGGATTTCCCGCAAACGCGCCAAAATGTGTTCTAGCTTCCGATCAGAGAGTAGGAGCGGATCCCCGCCCGACAGGAGCACATCACGCACCTCCGGATGAGATTCGATGTAGCGAAGGCCTTGCTCGTATTCCGGGTGGAAATTGTAGTCTTGGGCATTCGAGACGAGGCGACTCCGGGTGCAGTATCGGCAATAGGCGGCGCAGCGATCGGTGACCAAAAACAGCACGCGATCAGGATAACGGTGCACGATGCCCGGCACCGGTGAGTGCTCATCTTCGCCGAGGGAATCGAGCATTTCTCCGGCGGAAATCTTGGTCTCCGCCTCACGAGGGATCATCTGGAGCCGAATCGGGCAGTTAGGATTCTCCCGATCCATCAGATTAAAGAAGTAGGGGGTGATCGCGAGAGACAGCTTTTGGCCAGCGTGGGCAATCCCAGCCTCTTCCTCCGCCGTTAGAGTCATATACTGCTCCAAGTGCTCCTTGGTGGTGATGCGATTCTTGAGCTGCCAGATCCAATCCTGCCACTGCGCCTGCGGCACGTGCTGCCACAGTCCCTGCCCTTCATACCATTGTGATCGATCTTCCGTGTACGCCATGAATTCCCCCGATTTAGATCTCCCCGAGACCCGTGTCAAACGACCTGCTAAATTCGTAACTGATATTCAAATTTCTGAGACCGGTGCTCTACATCACTCAAAACCCGCCAAGATCGTCCGGTTACGCGGTCATATTGAAAAAAAGTCAGGTGTTTAGGCCTGAATGACGAAAATCCCTTGGCACAGGGTATTCGAAGGGTTTTCTTTCAGCTTTAATGCCCACTCCCAAGCCAGCGGTTCTCGCACTAGAAGATGGTTCGATCTTTCACGGTCTCGCCTTTGGCGCCGATGCCACGGTATCCGGCGAGTGCGTTTTTAATACGTCGATGACCGGTTATCAGGAAATCCTGACCGACTCATCCTACTTTGGTCAGATCGTCACCATGACGGCCGTGCAAATCGGCAACACCGGAATCACCTCCGAGGATGACGAGGCTGCCGCGCCGATGTGTTCCGGTTTCGTGGTCCAAGACCCCTCCCCCATCGCCTCGAATTGGCGCTCCCAACAAGATTTGGGATCGTATTTGCAGCAGCATGGCATTCCGGGAATCAGCGAGATCGATACGCGCACCCTCACCAAGAAACTCCGCGTCAATGGCTCCATGAAGTGCTGTATCAGCACGTTGCCCATCTCCGACGAAGAAGCGGTGGCGAATGCGCGCAATTGGCATGATATTGCCGGTAGCGACTACGTTAAGGATGTGACGTGCAAGGAGCCCTACATCTGGGGAGCAGACGATGCAACTCGGCACAATGCACCCTACATCCCGGTGGGCACATCCAGGGGTGCCCAACCTGAACATCCTAAACGCTATCGGGTCGCCGCGTTCGACTTAGGCGCGAAATATTCCATTTTCCGCAAACTCATCCGCCATGGCTTTGACGTCCAGGTCTTCCCGGCCACCGCCAGCGCTGAGATGATTCGCGAATACGCACCCGACGGACTGTTTCTATCCAATGGTCCCGGAGATCCGGCCGCGCTCGACTACATGCACAAGACAGTTGGCGCCTTGTTGCCGGAATTACCTACCTTCGGCATTTGCCTCGGTCACCAGATGCTCACCCATGCGCTGGGGGGCAAAACGTTCAAACTCAAGTTCGGTCATCGTGGCGGAAACCAGCCGGTGCAAAACCTTGAAACCGGCCGCGTATCCATCACGGCGCAAAATCACGGCTTTGCCACCGATCCCGATAGCCTCGCCGCTGGTGGAAGTGTGGTCACCGAGATCAATCTAAACGACCAAACGGTCGAGGGTCTTCGCCATAAAGAGCTGCCGGTCTTCTCCGTGCAGTATCACCCCGAGGCCGCTCCCGGCCCCAACGACGCCGACCCTCTGTTCCTAGACTTCCGGAACCTAATCGAAAGCCGGATCGCCGGAAAAGTGTAAGGGACGCTCGATACCCAAACCGACTCAGTCTTCCGCGGGCTGACCTAACAGGACTTCAAATTTCGTCGCGTCGGCGGGGGTATCCACGCCAAGTCCGGGTTGATCGGTCAAACCGACGGCGATATCCATGCCGTTTTCCAGCACGCGTAGTTGCTCGAGTTTTTCAATTTGCTCGAGTTCTCCGGGGGGCAGTCCGGCAAACTTCTCGAGCAATTCAGCTCGATAAGCGTAAAGCCCGAGGTGTTTTCGACAGGGATGGGACTCCACCCAGTCATCCTCAATCGTCAGACCAAGATCACGGGGAAACGGCATCCTCGAGCGAGAGAAGTATAAAGCGCGGCCATCCCGACGCATCACGACCTTCACTTGGTTCGCATCGTAAAAATCTCTCACCCGCCTAAAAGGAGTCGCCAAAGTCGCCATCGCTACAGGTCCAGCGATCAAATCCGCCAACATTCTAATTTGACCACCCGTCACCATCGGTTCGTCCGCTTGCACATTGATCACCCGTTCAGCTTTGACGGTGCGATTCGCCTCGGCAATCCGATCGGTGCCACTGTTGTGCTCTACGCTGGTCCGCAGTATCTGAAAACCATCCTCAGCTAAAGGCTTGGCCAACAACGAGTCATCGACGGCAAACCAGAGTGGAAACTCCGGGGCTTGCTCTCGAATCCGCCGCGCCACCCAGAGGACCAATGGAACCCCCTGAATCTCATGTAAAAGCTTGCGCGGGAATCGGCTAGATTCGAGACGACACGGGACAATAATGGCGGTTTCACTCATACGGATCAGGACCACTTTGTGGACTCAGTTTTTGAGTTGCAAGCCACTCGACGGCTCCGAACGCTCAATTATTCATGTCCGATTCGTCTGATACCGCCAACACCGACTCCACCCTCTCTCGAGAGCTGGAAGTGCAGAACAAGATGGGGATCCATGCCCGTCCTGCCGCCATGATTGTGCGCGTTACGAATAAGTTTAGCGCCGAAGTGCTCGTAGAAAAAGATGACGAGCAGGTGAACGGAAAGAGTATCATGGGGCTCATGATGTTGGCCGCCGGCAAGGGCTCACTCGTGCGTTTCAACGTTACGGGAGAAGATGCGTCGCCCATGCTGGATGAGCTCAAAGAGCTCTTCGAACGCAAGTTCGACGAGGCCTAAAGGGCCTCTAAAGACTCAGTTTCTCCCGTTCAATCGAGCCCGTAAAACCGCCGCGCATTTCGCGTGGTGACCTCCGCGAGTTCTGCATAGCTCACCCCAAACATCTCGGCCGCGTAGTCTGCCGTATGTCGCACATAGGCGGGTTCATTTGGTTTTCCGCGATGAGGCACCGGCGTCAAATAAGGCGCGTCCGTTTCGACCATGAACCGATCCAACCCCTGCACCATCGCAGCATCACGCACCGATTGGGCATTTTTGTAAGTGAGGATGCCGGTAAACGAACCGAAACCTCCCCGCTCCCGCAGCACGGTCATCTCAGCGGGTCCTTCGGCGAAGCAGTGAAACACCACCCGTTCCCAGGCCACTCCGCTTTGATCGATCAATTCCACGCACGCGTCAAAAGCGCCGCGGGAATGCACCACGATGGGACATTCGAGCGCCTTCGCTAGCTGCAGTTGCTGGGCAAAAGCTGCTTTTTGCCAATCCATCAATTGAGCCGCCTGATCGGCATCGTCTTGCGGAAGATGAAACCGATCCAATCCACATTCACCCAACGCGACGGGGCGTGCCCCCCCCCCAGTCCAAAAGGATTCAAGACCCGAGAGTTCTTCGGCCCAATTTTGCTCCACGGAGCACGGATGCAACCCGGCCGTGTAATAGATGAGTCCCGGATGTTCGCGAGCCAGAGACTGATATCCATCCCAGTCATCACTGGCCGTCCCGACCGTAATAAGGGCTTCGATATCGGCCGTCCGCGCTCGCGCCAAGGCAGCAGGTAACTCACCCCGCCGGACGAAACACTCCAAATGGGTATGGCTATCGATTAATCCCATGGGACAGGTCGGATTAATTGTAGAGTGAGCCGTAACGCTCTTCCAAGTAAGCCAGCAGTGATCGGGGAGAAAGCGGCGCCTTCGTCACGATCTCAACCCGTTCAAGAGCCGGCCGGCTTTTGCCTTGCTGATGAATATTAAGGCGAAGCCAATTCAACAATCGACTGAACTTACCTCGCTCAAAATCACTCTCCAGGTCCGGCATCTCACGACGCACTGCATCCCAATTTTGCGCCGCGATCATGTTGCCCAAACAGTAACTCGGGAAGTAACCAAACGCTCCCCCACTCCAGTGCACATCCTGCAAGACGCCTTCCCCGTCATGGGTAGGACGACAGCCCAGGATTTCTTCACACGAGTCGTTCCACGCCTCCGGTAAATCTTTCACCGCGAGCTCACCACTGAATAATTTTTTCTCCAATTCGAACCGAAGAATAATGTGTAGGTTGTAGTGAACTTCATCCGAATCCACGCGGATCAACGTGGGACGGACTGCGTTGATTTCACGATAAAGCTGATCCGATGAAACACCGTCCAATTGGGCGCCAAAGAACTCCCGGAAACGGGATTCGAAGTGCCGCCAAAACGCGCGACTCCGACTCACTTGATTCTCCCACATACGACTCTGCGATTCGTGCATCGCCATGCCCGCGTGTTGACCCAGCGCAGTCGCGTGATCCGCCAAAGGAAGCCCCTGTTCGTAAAGACCGTGTCCCGCTTCATGGATCGCGCTGAAGAGCGAATCCAACGGATCGTCTTCTTGGAACCGCGTCGTCATCCGCACATCAGCCCCCGATCCCTCGCAAAACGGATGCGGCGACACATCGATGCGGCCACGACCGTAATCAAAGCCAAGTTTCGCCGTTACTTCCTCCAAAAAACTGCGCTGAGCATCCACCGGAAACCCATGCAATGGGCTCACTGTTTTGTTCGCCGCCGCGGCCGCCTCGATTTTCTTCACCAACGGTATGAGTCCCATTTTGAGTTCGGCAAACAACTGATCGATCACCTCTGCCGAGAATCCCGGATCATGCAGATCAATCGCGTAGTCGTAAGGGCGATCGCCCCAACCTTGGTATTCAGCTTCGCGTTTTGCTAATTCCAGATGTTTCTCAATGAATGGGGCATACGGAGCGAATTCCCGATCCGTTCGTGCCTTGGTCCAAGCGTGATAGGCGGCGCTACTGTGCCTCGCTTTTTCTTCCACGAATTCAGCCGGCAGCTTGGTCACGCGATCAAAATCCTGACGTGCTTCACGGACCACGACTTGGCAGTCCTGATCGAGATCGGCGAACGCGCCCCCAAGCTCCGCCAGCAGGGTGCCGATCTGAGGGTCGCTGGCCGCGGCATGCTCGAGACCCGCGATCGTCGCCATTTGCTCGGCGCGAAAATCCGCGCTATCAGGGGGGAGATTGACTTGTTCGTCCCAGCCTAAGAGCCCCTGCACGGAACCGATGAGGTAGCGGTGTTTCAGTCGATCGATGAGGCGGAGGTAGGCGTCGTTCATATACGTTGAAGGTTGAGGCAAAAGTCAGCGCTCCGCCGCTGAAGTGCAATCCCTCACACGACTTCCACTAATCCTTAAAAAAGAAGATCGGCCGCCCCCCTAAGAGCGACCGACCTATACCCCTATCACTTGATTACTACTAATCAAAATACATGCCATAGGTCGGAACCGATTTGATGTGCACATCGCCACCCTTGGCTAGAAGGGCCATCAATGCGCCTCCCCCATTAAGCAGTCCGCGCAGTTGGGAATCACCGGACTTGGCGTCCACTCCCTGAGGATCCAGCGCTGAGTTCACCTTGCCCCACGTTGTTCGAGCGCGCACGTCCAGAAACGAATCAGGATCAATCGCAACGAACACGTCGCCCACGGCCGCTTCGAGATGCGTGTCGCCGGAAATTTCAAGACTCATTCCTGCGGTGATGTTGCCATTAACCGACTTGGCCTTGAGACCGCCAACACTGTTGACGACATCAATATTACCGTGATCGGCCCGCAGGTTCGCTTGCCCCTTAACATTGCCCACCTGCAAATCACCGAGGTGACTACGGGCGGTGACATCGCCGGAGGCACGCGAAATGATAACGTTACCCGACTGGGTAACAGCATTCACTGAGCCATCTACTCGTCCGATGAAGATATCCCCGGTGGAAACGCGAGCCCGAGTATTGCCCCGGAATTCGTTCGCAACCTCGATATGTCCAAATCCGGTCTTAAGATCCAAGGTGCAGGGCTGCGGCACCCGGAGCACTAAAGTAATATCCCGCATAGGGAGATGGTCTGTGGTGAACTCTACTCCCCAGAAAGCGCGTTTGACCGCTGTCACCAGACCCGCGCCAAAGGGACTGGCTTTTACCGTAAGACGTTCCAACCAACGTTCGGCGTTTCTTCCACTGGCTTGAGCCTCCAATGACAGCTCCACTTTGCCCGATTCTGCGGGTTCGACGCGAATGGTGCCTTTGAAGGCCTCAACCTTGATAATCGGGGCATCTCCAACCAGCCATTCGTAGGATTCAACTCGTTCCGCGGCCGAAACGGCACCGATCAACGCAAAGGACGCAGCGAGAAATGAGAGAAATTTATTAAACATGCATCTAGGCAATAAACCCTAGATTATCTCGCAAACGAAATGATGTTAGTAGAGTTGCGCAACCCCCACCTCGGTAGTTCTACGTAACGATCATTCCTTCCCGAAACCTCCCCGTCCGCAGCACTGCGGCAGGAGATGAGTCTTAGGTATCAGCTCGTGCGGACATTTATATTTCCTCCACTGGAACGAAGTTTGAGCGTGGGTCCGCCACCGTTGACTTCGCCCACCAGCTTACTGCGTCCCAAGCTACCGGATTCGATCTTGATCGTAACTCCCTCAGCCTTGACGCCACCGCCGCTAGTTCGGGCGTCGAGTTGAAACCCAGTTCCCTCTTCCACCCAAGCCGTGACGCTGCCTCCGCTGGTGCTCAGCACGGCATCTTCCAGTAAAGGTCCCTGCAACCGCGCCGAAACATTACCCCCACTGGTTGAAGCATGTAAGATTCCCACCACGCGGCCGATTTTGATATCGCCTCCATTCGTGCTGGCATTGACCAAACCCTCAGCATCTACCACCTCGATATCTCCACCAGAAGTGTGAACCTTCACGTCACCGACGGCATACCGAACTTCGATATCTCCGCCTGAGGTGTGTAAATTAACGGGACAATCGATGTGACCAACCTCGATATCCCCTCCACTGGTTCTAGCGACTACCTCACCGACTAAGTCCGAAATCTCGATATCTCCACCAGAGGTGCGAGTATTGACGTTAAAGTCAGAAGGAACGGTGACCAAAAATGGGCTGATGCCCGAGTCGATCGAAACCAACTGAACTATCCCGAGGACTGCTTGGGTTGTTTAAACGATGCGCTGAAGCCCTGTTCTGTTTCCTTAATTATCAGTTCGATCTCTTCCATGAGCTCGTCCACTTGGGATTCAGAAACCAACCCAGAAAACACCAACTTCGCGACCACGGTCACGGTATCACCGGCACCGCGCGTAACCTCGATATCCCCACCTGAGGTGTAAATGACCAAGTCGCCTCCCGGTTGGACCGAGAAAGACTCATTAAATACCCGCTCAACCCCAGCCTGAGCAGCGACCGCGGAAAATACGGCAATTAGGAGAAAAAGGGGAAGATGTCGGGCTCGTTTCATGGGAACTAAGAAGTTAGGTATATCGGATCGATATGTTGAATACCCCCGGTCCCCCCTTCGAAGTTACAACTTAATCACACTATTTCGGAACGCATCGAATTGAGCGGTGCTGGGCGTTCTCACCTCGTCACCAATATCGCGCTCCAACGGCGCTAAGACGAATCAGGTGCGCTCAGGGCCGATCTCTTCGGCCTCAGAGACTATGCACTTGGGCAATGAGTGGCCACGACCAGCTCGAGCTGACACGCCAGTCGGGACACTCTAACAGGTGGTGCCGAACTAATCGGATTCGCCGCTCGGGTTGGAGCCCCACCAGGTGCCATCCGTGCCTACAAAGTCGGACTCGAGGAACTCAGCTGCCAGACGTTCGAGTTTAGGCATCTCAACATTGCGGATATGTTTCTTCTCCCGCTCATAGGCAACCGGATCAAAATGGGGATTGATATCAGGCATCCGCGCATCCGTCTCATGGAGCCATTTGGACAAACGATTACCCAGTGCCGCCACTCGTTTGGACTGTTCGGCCGCGAGATCGTTTTGCTCACCGATGTCGCGGGTCACGTGATACAGCTCTTCGCGACCGTCCTCGTAGTAGCGGATCAGTTTCCAATCCTTATGCAGAATGACGCCACTCGGTTCGCCCCCTTGGTTACCGTAGTGGGGGTAATGCCAATACAGTGCCCGATCGGGGATCGAGCCGCTCTCATCCATGACCGACACGAGACTCACGCCGTCGACATGCTGCTCAGGCCGAGCCGGTAGTCCGGCCAAATCAAGCAACGTCGGATAAAAATCCATGTGAATCGCGGGCACGGCCGAAGTCGTTCCAGGAGTCCCCACGCCAGGAGCCGCGATGAAGTAAGGTTCGCGTAATCCGCCTTCCCATTGGCGCCCTTTTCCGCCGCGGAGTGGCAAATTCGAAGTCGCCTTACCGTCGCCCGCCGAGACGCCACCATTGTCCGAAGTGAAGACGATGATCGTATTGTCCAGGAGTCCGTTTCGCTCTAGCGCCGCTAAGGCGAGACCTACCCCATCATCCATGGCTTCAACCATACTTGCGTAGACCGGATGGTCCTGGACTTGGCGAACCGGACTCGTGCGATCGACGATGAAGCGATTGCTCACCGGCTCATGGCTTTGCGCCTTCTTCTGATACTTCGCCCACAACTCCTTGGTCGACTGAATCGGCCCATGAACCTGATAGAACGAGAGGTAGGCAAAGAACGGTTCCTTCGCGTGCGAATCAATGAAGTCGGCGGTTTCTTGACCCAACCGCAGTGGCAGAGCCTCGCCATCGGGACCACTGGTCATCCGAGGATTAGTATAAGGTGCGAAATAACCGCCGGGAGGAGAGCCTTTCTCGTGCCCCCCAATATTGATCTCAAACCCGTGATCTTCAGGATAAGACCCCTCGCCACCGAGATGCCACTTACCCGCGAAAAACGTGCGATATCCGGCTTCGTTAAATGCTTCCGCCATGCTCACATCCTTGTGCGGCAGGTGATGTTCGTAATACGCGGGCAACAGTTTCGTATTACGTTTCCAATCCACGCCCTGTTTCGCGCCAATCCAATCGGTGATCCCCACCCGGGCTGGAGCCTTCCCCGTCATGATCGCAGCTCGTGACGGACTACAAACCTGACACCCCGCATAACCACGCGTGAAGCGCACCCCCGAACCCGCAATTCGATCGATATGGGGAGTCTCGTAGAAGGTGCTGCCTTCCACACTCAGGTCACGCCAACCCAAATCATCCGCGAGAATGAACAATACGTTCGGTTTGGCCGAGGCGGTTACGACTGAGCTCAAGAGAGCAAAGAAGACAAGGTAACGGGGTGAAATCTTCATGAAGACAGTCAACCTGAGTTTGGTGGAACTCGTTTTCAATCCACGAACGATCCCATCGCGCAAATACGTTCAGCCCCTCCAAATAGACTGACAGCTTCCCGTTCACGTGTCACTATTCGAACCATGTCTCTCTACCCTATGGTTCGTCTCTCAATTCTGGCCCTCATCGCAACCGTCGCCGTGGCTCAGGAAAGTAGCGTAAACCCCGGCATCAACGCCTCCTATTTGAGCGAGGACATGATCGTGGCCGATTGGGTCGAACGGTTGGAGCGCGAGGGTCGAGAAGTAGCCGACAACCGCGATGAAATCGTCGCTCAGATCGGTATAGAACCCGGTATAGACATTGCCGACATCGGCACCGGCACGGGCTTATTTCTCCCCACCTTGACCGCAGCCGTTGGTCCGAAGGGCAAAGTCTTCGCGGTCGATATCATCGAAAAATTCCTGGCCCACGTTGATACCCATATCGAGCGCCGGGGATGGAAAAATGTGGAGACCGTGCTTTGCACCGAACGCTCCACCGAGCTCGCCCCCAATTCCATCGATCTCGCCTTTATCTGCAACGTGTATCACCACTTCGAATACCCAAATGATACGCTCGCCTCCCTGCACCAGGCTCTGAGGCCCGGTGGTCGAATCGTGCTCATCGATTTCAAGCGCATACCCGGCACGAGTGCGGATTGGATTCTCAATCACATGCGCGCCGGACAAGAAGTATTTGAGGCCGAAATCACGGCAGTCGGTTTCGCGAAAACCCGCGAAATTACTGATCTCCTCAGCGACAACTATTTCGTTATTTTCAAGAAAACCCCCTGAACTAAAACTCCGAGGGAAACATCACGAAACTCTCTGATCTCACTGCCGCGATTCATGACCGAAAAACTCACTGCCGCACCGCGTCCCCCTCAATCGGCAGAAGAATTTGCGGCATATTACGAGTTACGTTGGCGCGTGCTGCGCGAGCCTTGGTCACTGCCTCGAGGTTCGGAACGAGACGAACTTGAAGGCAGCGCCTACCATTTGGGCATTTTTTCTAGCGGGACGCCTATGGCGGTCGGACGACTCCATCAGATGGATTCCCGCAAAGGCCAGATCCGTTGCATGGCCGTAGATGAAGCGTATCAAAGACGCGGACTCGGATCGGACATTTTACGCGGCCTCGAAAACGAGGCCCGTCTCCAAGACCTCGATCAGATCTTTTTAAATGGGCGGGGAAACGCGGTTCTGTTCTATGAAAAACACGGTTACGAAGTCGTTTCGACCGGACCAAAATTTTGGGGAATCAAGCATTTCGGAATGCTCAAACAGCTTTAACGGCGTCTTTTTACGAACGCTTAACGAGATCTGCCCGTTGGGAGGTCGCAACACCTCTCCATCGCCTTTGAGATAGGGAGCATGCGCAGAAACCAACGGAGTGCCTTCACCCTCGTCGAAATCATGGTTGTCGTCGTGATCATCGGCTTGCTCGCAGCCTTGGCCATACCCGCACTCAATCGGGTGAAACACCGTTCTCAAATAAGCCGATTTGCTAATGATCTGCGTGTCTTCTCCCAAGGTTTGGAAACCATGATGCTCGAAATCGGCGCTCTTCCCGGTGATCCCGGTTCCGGGTCGTTGGCGGGCGGACATGCCCAGCTAGGTGAATACATCAAAGCGTCGACATCACTTGGCGGGGTTTGGGACATCGATTCGGGAGATTTTGGAGTGAGGTGCGTAGTAGGCGTAGACTTTGGGTCCTCACCATCCGCGACCGAACTTGCTAGTCTGATAGACGTGGATGCTTTGATCGAAGATAGTAATTTGGAAACCAGAGCTTTTCGCGGATTCGAAAGTAATCGGCGCGGTTATCTCGTGCTCGAATAAAGATGCTCCGGAGCAAGCTGCGGACGTTTGATAGATTCATTTTGTAGCTGGGGTCGCCGGCCCCGGTCCGGCCTCATCAAGTCCGACTACAACCAAGCCGGAGCAAGCTCCGGGGCATTAAACCCAAAGAGAAAATAAATCGTTCAAGACGCGGCGCTCAACTCGCCGGCGTGCATCGAAAGCTGGCGGTCGGTGCGTGCCGCATGCGCCGCATTGTGCGTGACGAGCACGAATGCCGTCCCTGTCTCTCCGCACAGATCCAATAAAAGCTGAATGACTGCTTCACCGGTTTTTTCGTCGAGGTTTCCCGTAGGCTCATCCGCCAACAACAACCGCGGACAATTCATCATCGCTCGGGCCACCGCCACCCTTTGACGTTCTCCGCCGGAAAGTTTCGCCGGCACGTGATCGGCACGCTCGGTCAATCCAACTCGCTTCAATAACAAAGCCGCGCGCGCTCGTTCTGCCGTTCCAATGCGCCCCACCATGCGGGCGGCCATCAAGACGTTGTCGAGCGCGGTAAGTTCCGGTATCAAATAAAAGGACTGGAATACCATGCCGAGGAATCGGCCCCGTCGTGCCGCACCGGTATCCGCCAAACCATCCCAAGCGAGTTCACCACTATCGACCGCATCCAGCCCCGCCAACAGGTGTAACAAGGTAGATTTACCCGAACCTGATTCGCCGCGAATACTCACGCTTTCTCCCGCGCTGACCGACAAGTCGACCCCACGTAATACTTCCAGCAGGCGGTCGCCACTTTGAAACGACTTCGTAAGCCCTTGAGCGGCTAAGATCACGTCACTCACGACAAGGGTCCTCGACGTTTCGCCGACACCATGAAACATGTCGGGCATAAAGCCCGACCCACATTAGGTGACCACTTCCGGAACGTGGGTCGGGCTTTATGCCCGACATCCATCGGCCTCACCGTTTTCCAATCACTCACTGCGCAGTGCCTCCACCGGTTGGAGGCGAGCGGCCCGCCAGGCCGGGAGGATTCCCGCCAAAGTTGATATCGAAATGGCCAACCCGACGATCAGCCAAAAGTCCTGATCCGAAAGGTGCGCGGGTAAATTACTGAACTCATAAAATCGCACGAGTGCCTCTTCGCTGCCGGTCAGTTGCGTAAACGTGGCGATGATATCATTGCGAAAGTGCACCACCAAATAGCCGAGCCCCACCCCGGTCGTCGTGCCGGTGATCCCGATGATCAACGCCTGCCAACAAAAGCAAAGTGCAACATCTCGAGTGCGGCCACCCATCGCGCCCAAAAGGCCGATTTCACGGGTCTTACGCACCACCGCGATCAGTAACGAACTGGTCACCGAAAATGCTGCGACGACGATAATGAAGATGAGGAGGAAAAAGATCATGTTCTTCTCCAACTGCACCACGAAAAGAAAGTCCTCATTCGAATCCATCCAAGAACGGGCAAAAGCGTGCGGTGCCACATCCGGCAACAATAGATTGATTTTCCGAGCCGCCAAATCCGCATCCACCCCTTCGGTGAGCTTGATGCTGAATCCATGCACCCCCTCACCGAGTCCGTAGAGCTCCTGCATCCGCCTAATCGTGACTAGAACCAAACTACTATCGAGCGACTGGTGGCCTATCTCCATGATACCTACGACCTCCAGTTCGCGGGGCAACATCACTTCGTCGGCTTTGATCTTCTCCAACAAAAGGGGCGAATAAACCTCCACCACACTGCCAATCCGCGCACCGATCGAATAGGCGAGACGGGAACTCAAGATCACCGAGTCATCATCCAGATCATCTAGCGATCCCGCGCGAATATAGTCGTTCAGTGGAATCACATCATTGATTCGATCTACATCGATTCCCTGCAGGGCCGGAAATGCCGGCATACTGTTGTGTTCGAGCATCACCACCCCCTCGGCGAACGGCGAAACTCCCACCACATCCGGCGCCTGCTCCAATACCGCTAATACTTCGGCGGGATTGTTTAAAAAACCGCGGGCGCGTACCTGCGCGTCGCCCTGCGTATCGACGATCATACGGCGAATCTCGCGGCCGAAACCGCCCATCACGCTGATGGACACAATCAGTAGCGCTACCCCTAGCGTCACGCCCAGCACCGAGATTGCCGTAAAAAACGGGAACCACTTCCCCGCCGGGAAGAGTTGCTTAAGAGCGAGGTAGAGGGACCAAGGCACAGGAAATGAAAACCGAAATACTAAAAAGCTGAAACACTGAAATTAAGAACCGAACGGGAAGGTTTTGTTTCAGCTTTTCAGATTTCAGCTCTCAGCTTTTGCGCTGGGCGCTTCGGGCCGGAGCTGGGGATATAGGATTACATCCCGAATACTCTCCGCTCCGGTGAGCAGGATACAGAGGCGATCGATGCCGATGCCCATGCCGCCCGCGGGGGGCATACCATGCTCAAGTGCCGTTAGGAAATCATGGTCGATGTTCTGCTGCTCTTCGCCGGCCTGCGCTTCAAACATCTGACGCTGCACGTCGGGATCATTCTGCTCACTGTAAGCCGGGGCGATTTCCATGCCGCCGATAATGAGCTCAAACACATCTAGCACACTCGGATCGTCCTGGTTCAATTTGGCGAGCGGACACAGCTCCTTCGGCAGGTGCGTCACGAAAGTCGGTTGAATAAGATTCGGTTCGATCAGCTTGGAGAAAACCTCATTCGTGATTTCGAACTCCTCCCAGTCGGGATTGACGTTACAACCGAGCGCCTTCGCGCCCGTCGTTTTATCTGCTTTGGAAAGTTCAAACCAATCCGCTGCACCCGTCTTTTCGCGAATCAAGTCCTTGTAAGGCACCTCGCGCCAGTCGCCGGCAAAATCGATTTCCTCACCACTGTCCGCATGCGTAATTTGGGACGAGTCCAACACGTCAGCACACAAGGTCTGCATCAGGTCCTTCACCAAGGTCATCATGCCCCGGTAGTCGCTGTAGGCCTGATACACCTCGAGCATAGTGAACTCAGGATTGTGCCGACGGGAAATTCCTTCGTTGCGGAAATTACGGCCAATCTCAAATACCCGATCAAAGCCGCCGACCAGCATCCGTTTCAGGTAAAGCTCGAGGGAGATGCGCAGCACAAAATCCGCGCGCAATGCATTGTGGTGCGTCTCAAAAGGACGAGCTGCCGCGCCACCCGCGATGTTTTGTAACACCGGAGTCTCCACTTCCAAGAACTCACGGTTCTCGAGAAAACGACGGATGTGGGACACAATCTTCGAACGCAGCATAAGCCGCTGACGCGACTCTTGGTTCACGATCAAATCGAGATAGCGCTGACGGTAGATCTGATCCGCATCAGTCAAACCATGGAATTTCTCCGGCAACGGGCGCAGGGCCTTGGCCACCAGAGTGTAACTCGTAGCGCGCACCGTGATCTCACCCGTGCGGGTTTTAAACAACGTGCCGGTGATGCCGATAAAATCGCCCAGATCGAGTTTCTTGAAAACGGGATATACCTCTTCGCCAATGACGTCCTTTTTGACGTAGAGCTGAATGAGTCCCTGTTGGTCGAGAATTTTCAGGAACTGGCTCTTGCCCATATCGCGACGCGTGACAATGCGACCTGCTACGGTGACCGTGACGGCATTGTCCTCGCCCTCGACGTGAGCGGCGATGGCTGCAGCCGAAAAGTGCGTAGGTTTCACCTCCGCCCGGAAAGGATCGGCGCCGCTCTCGCGGAGGTCTGCAAGCTTCTGCCGACGGACGGCATGTTGATCGTGGCTCAAGTCGGCCGGTGTCTCTTCACTCATGGAACAGAAGACCGTGAAAACCCGGTTGCTGCGGAGCAAACGCAAAAACCGAACACATTTCGAGGAGTTGCGCTCCACCGTTCGCCTAACAATGTGCTCGGTAGATGTCTGAATTCACCACGATGCCCGTCAAAGACTGGGGCCGCACCGCCTATGCGGATGCGACCGAGCGGCAGCAGACACTCGTCCGGCAGCGAATCGACGGTTCATCTCCGGACCAACTTATCTTCACCGAACACGATCCCGTCTATACGATTGGCCTCCGCAGCGGCGCGGCCACTCATCTGCTCTGGGATCCCGCAAAACTAGCTGCACAAGGCATCACGGTCGCCGAAACCAACCGCGGCGGTGACATCACCTACCACGGCCCCGGCCAAGTCGTGGGTTATCCGATTGTCGATCTCTCACCGGTCAAAGACCTGCACGCCTACCTGCGCCTTTTGGAAGAGGTCTTGATCCGTGCGGTTGGTGCATTGGGCCTCGTAGCTACCCGCCGCGAGGGCCTAACCGGCATCTGGGTTGGCCAACGCAAAGTCGCCGCCATCGGTGTCGCCGTGCGGCGCTGGGTGGCTTATCATGGCTTCGCCCTGAACGTGAACCCCGACCTCTCCCACTTCGATGGCATCGTCCCCTGCGGCATCGCCTCAGCCGACGGCACCGTGACTTCCCTTGCCCGCGAATTAGGAACGGCACCAAGTATGGACGAAGTTCACGACGTTCTGGCGGCCGAATTTAACGCGCTTTGGCCTGAGTTTCTGGCCTCAAGGAACACCTAGGGCTTCCGACGGAAACACCGATGGTTGTGACTGTCGGCTTGTTATTCGTGCTTATTCGTGTCCATTCGTGGTTCCTTAATTTCGATGGATCTCACCGACACTTCACGTAAACCGAAATGGCTCCGGGCCAAACTGCCCTCCGGCCCCGGCTACCAAGCCGTTCGTAAACTTGTGGATGAGAACGAACTCCACACCGTTTGCCAAAGCGCCCAATGCCCGAATCTAGGGGAATGTTGGTCTCGCGGCACCGCCACGGTGATGATTCTGGGCAATATCTGCACCCGCTCGTGTAATTTCTGCGCGATCCAAACCGGCCGGCCCACTGAATACGATATCGCCGAACCAGCCCGAGTGGCCGATGCCGTGGCCAAGATGAATCTTAAGCACTGTGTGATAACGTCCGTCGCCCGCGATGAACTCGCCGACGGGGGAGCCTCCGTCTGGGCCGCCACCATCCGCGCGATCCGTCACAAAAACCCCGACACCGCCATCGAAGTGCTGGTGCCCGATTTCAAAGGTCGCCTCGAGCCCGTCAACACCGTGCTCGATGCCAAACCCGACATTTACAACCACAACGTAGAGACGGTGGAACGCCTCCAAAAGCCCGTCCGCGTCCAAGCTCGTTACGATCGTTCCCGCTCCGTGCTGCGCCACGCCAAGTCCCGCGGCTTCACCACCAAGACCGGCATCATGTTGGGCCTCGGCGAGCGGCAGGAAGAGATCGAACAAACCCTTCGCGACCTGGTGGATGATCAGATCAATATCCTCACCATCGGCCAATATCTGCAGCCGACCCCAAAGCACTGGAAAATCGACCGCTGGGTGCACCCCGATGAATTTGAGCACTGGAAAGAGTTTGGCCTCAAGATCGGCTTCGGCGTCGTCGAAAGTGGCGCCATGGTCCGCTCGAGCTACCACGCCGACGAACAATCCGAAAAATACACCGGCGCGGAGCATCTCAATAGCATCAACGCTCTGGCGGAATAATTCCCGGGACGATTGCGGGTCGTGCGGGGTGGTCGGATTGACCTCAATCTGGGTAGCGAAATATCGTTGTCCCCCATCGGTGCGGTTGCTCCCGCCGTCCCCTACCCATGAATCCCCTCGTTTCCCGCCTTCGTTTCGCCTCGATACTTTTGGCGACATTATCCCTCGCCAGCGCCTCGTCGTTGGTCACTCCGCAAACGATCGATGATGAAATCGGAATCGGCTACGGATTGGAAATCGCCGACATCAATGGCGACGGAAAAGACGACATTCTCCTCGTAGATAAGGACAATGTGGCTTGGAATGAAAATCCCACTTGGGAAGAGCATGTCATCAGTGGTCCTCTTACAGAAAAAGACCACGTCAGCATCGCAGCGCGAGACACCGATGGTGACGGTAAAGCAGAGATTGCCGTAGGTGCTCAATGGCAGCCTCGCGACTCGGAGAACAGTGGGGCCGTATTTCTCCTAAAGCCAGGAGCTACGAGTAAAGGACCATGGGCACCACAACAACTTCATCATGAACCCACGGTTCATCGCATGCTCTGGGTAAAAGGTCCGGAACAGCAGTTCTTTCTCACCGTCCTTCCGCTTCATGGACGCGGCAACGATGCCGGCACCGGTGCGGGGGTTGGGTTGAAATTCCTCGGATATAATCCGCCAACTGAGAAACGTGACACGTGGGATACATTTCTAATTAACAATCAGTTTCACAAGACACATAACTACGATATCGTGTCGCGGGGGGAACACCGCTCGGAGGAGTTGCTATCTGCCTCGATGGAGGGGGTGCACCTATTGAATCCTCAGACGACTCCGTGGAAATCGGTGCAGCTGAGCAGCGAAGGCGCCGGTGAGGTTCGTCATGGAAAATTACCTAACGGCAAACCGTTCGTAGCCACGATCGAACCCATCCACGGCAACGAAGTGGTGGTGAACACCTACACCTCGCTCAACTCCAAGGCCAAACACCTGGATCGCACGGTTCTCGCCGATGACTATATCCAAGGCCATGCGCTGGCGGCAGCGGATTTCTTGGGGATCGGCAGTGATCAGATCATCGCCGGCCGCCGGGGTAGTCGCCCCGACGACGCGGTGGGAATTCAACTCTTCCAACCCAACGCCGACGGCTCAGAATGGACGCTGGTCGCCGATATCGATTCGGGCAATATGGCCTGCGAAGATTTAAAGGTCGGTGATCTAGACGGAGACGGCCGGCCCGAAATCGTGGCCTGTGGACGCCGCACCAAAAACGTCGTCATTTATTGGAATAATACCACCAACCCTAACTAGACGGGGTCAGATCGTGTTTCCTTGATTTTCTTAACTCGCCACTTTTCCCAATTAATCTACTAAACACGACCTGACCCCCTTCCTGAGATTTCTCAATTTCATGACCTCATTTCGTCTACTCCGGTCTTTGATGGTATCGGCAGTATTGTTAACTGCCGCCTCTGTCTCTTGGGCGACGCCTGATGACACTGTGGAACCAGCGCCGAACCCATGGTCTGAATTGTTTGTCGCTCCGACCGAAATCACCACGAAGCGGGTATTTCTTGAACCACTCACGCCTGACCACACCGCGCTCGATTATGCGGCGTTAATAAGTAGCAGCGACCATTTGCGCTAGACTCTGCAGTGGGGCGCGATTGGCCACCGGCCGATATTGCCGAGGATGACAACCGAGCCGCGCTGGAAAACCACTGGGCAGAATTCGAAAACCGCAAAGCTTACGCTTACACCGTGCTTTCGCCGGACAAACAATCCTGTCTCGGGTGTGTTTACCTCTACCCTGCCTATTTTAACGACAATGGGTTGAGCATAATATTCTGGGTGCGCGCCGATCAACTTCCCGCGGATCTCGATCTTCATGTGATCGAAACCCTCGTTGCTCACGTTCGCGCCGTATGGCCGATCGAGTTTATCGAATTTCCTATTCCGATTCAAAACCAGCGCGGCATCGAGATTTTGAAAGAATTGAATTTTAGCGTAAAGGTGGAGAATCCCCGTGAAATTATATTTATATGGCGCCGCTGAATGGAAACAAACGGTGATAATTTGAACTGTCACTCCCACCCCATTCATCAACAAACCACAATCCTTCCCAGCATGCAGCAATTTGCCAAAATCCTAACGACTGTTTTATTACTAGTACAAGTGGGGACTAGCTCCGCAGCTCAACCCAACATTCTCTTCATCGCAGTTGATGATATGCGGACAAATATCGGTTGCTACGGTGACCCAATCGCGGTCACTCCCCATATCGACAAACTCGCCTCGCGCGGCATTCGGTTCGATCGAGCCTACTGCCAATTCGCCAGTTGCAACGCCTCGCGATCCTCTCTGCTCACCGGTAAGCGGCCCGACAGTATTTCTGTTTGGAAGCTCAACACGAACTTTCGCAAGACCGCTCCCAAAAGCGTCACTCTACCGCAACATTTTAGGCAAAATGGTTATCATACCGAAGCGATCGGCAAGGTGCTCCACAACTACACCGAGACCATGCGCGACAATGCTCTTTCTTGGTCCGTGCCGGCTCGATTCGACAAGGCGAATCACTTTCGAGACTACGGCTTGCAGGACAACCTGCCTCCTCCCGGCAAACTCAAGAAAACGACCGTAGCCGAAAACGCTGATGTTCCGGACGGTTCTTATGCCGACGGTGTCATCGCCGAAGACGCCGTTGAAACGATCTATCGATTAGCCGATGCCGAAAATCCCTTCTTCTTGGCCGTCGGTTTCTTGAAGCCGCACTCCCCCTACAATGCTCCCAAGAAATATTGGGACCTCTATAACCGGGCAGACATGCGGGCGATGGGACCGACCAATCGTCCGATCGGAATACCCGACATGAATTGGATTTACCCCAGGGAGATTCGCAACTTTTCCGATGTTCCGGAGCATGAGCCGATCTCCGAGGAAACGGAAGCCCGCATGCGGCATGGCTACTATGCGGCCACCAGCTATACGGACGCCAATATCGGGAGACTACTCGATGCCTTGGATAAGTCCGGAGCCGCCGACAATACGATTGTCGTCCTCTGGTCGGACCACGGATACCATTTGGGTGAAAACGATCATTGGGCCAAAGTGACCGTCCGCGAATTGGACGCCCAAGTGCCCCTTCTGGTGGCATTACCGCAGGGCACCTTCGGGTCGACCGCCGCGCTGGTTGAGAGTATCGATATCTACCCTACTCTGAGCGAACTCTGCGACCTGCCTAAGCCCGCCGAGATTGATGGTCGGAGCTTCGAGTCGGTTCTCAAAAAAACGGACTCAGAATTCCGCAGCACCGCCCTCACTCAAGTCTGTCGACCGTGGTTTACGAACGAAGCGATTGAGCAAATGGGCTATTCCATCCGATCCGGAACCTACCGCTACACCCAGTGGGTCGATTTCGACTCGCAAAAAATCCTCGCCGAAGAGTTCTACGATATCGATGCCGACCGCCTACAAAGGAACAACCTCATTGGGGAACTAGATCCGGACCGTTTGTCAGAGTTTCGCGCCAAAATGGCAGTGACGCGTAATCAGACGAGGTAGAGTCGGCTTTGCTTTTGGTCCGGAGACTGACACAGTTGCGGGAATGAATAGCTTTCGCGCCTTGATTCTTCTGATAGCGGCCCTGCTTCCAGCCCTCGGATCGGCCGGTGAAATCGTCTCAGGACCGATGCTCGGTTACCGAGCACATCGTGAGGTCATGCTCTGGGTCGAAACTAAGGCCGCTGATTCTGTCCGACTCGAATATTGGCTTAAGGATGAGCCCACTGAGGTGCATCAACTCGAGCATCTCGATACTCCCCACCACCCCGGTGGTGGGCAAATCCACCACTTTCGACCCGGACTCCTTAAAATGGGTGCCACTTACGATTACCGCCTCGTCATCGATGGGAAGGAGCAAGAACTGGCTGCTCCCGCGACTTTCGAGACGCAGGACCTCTGGGAATGGCGTAAACCTCCACCTGATTTCGAGTTCCTAGTCGGCTCCTGCTCCTACATCAACGATTCCGAATTCGACCGGCCCGGCGACGGTTACGGCAAGACCACCCGCACCTACGAACTCATGGGGGAGACGGGCGCCGACTTCATGATCTGGACCGGCGACAACTGGTATTGGCGCGAACCCGACTACAGCTCGATCAGCGGCCTCTGGTATCGTCCCTCCCACGATCGCGCGATTCCCGAGATGCAAAAGCTCCTCGGCTCGATGCACCATTACGCCACGTGGGACGATCATGACTACGGCCCCAATGATTCCAACTGGTCGTTCGAATACAAGGCGGAGGCGCTCGACATTTTCAAAGCCTATTGGGGCAATCACACCTACGGCGAATCGGACAATCCCGGAGTTTACAGTAAGTTTTTCTGGGGCGATGCCGCCTTCTTCCTGATGGACAATCACTACTACCGTGACGCCGCCGAACTCGATCAGGACAAGCACGCCCAAAAGACGCAATGGGGCCGGCAACAACTCGAGTGGCTCAAACAATCCCTCCTCGCGGCCAAGAAGCTGAAACACTTTCGATTCAAATTCATCGCTTCCGGCAACCAGATGTTGCAAACCGCTCCCTTCGGCGAACCGCATGAACTCTACCGCCGCGAACGTGAAGAGTTGATGGATTTCATTATCGAAAATAAAATCACCGGAGTCGTTTTCCTGACCGGCGACGTGCATCATTCCGCCATGTATCGTCGTCAGATCGGCGACGCTGGACAGTGGGTCTACGAAGTGACCTCTTCGCCGCTTTCCAGTGGTGCCTTCACCGATGCGGCTAAAGTCAAAGGGGACGATCCGCACGTGATTCCTAACACCATCATCGGTGACCAGAATTTCGTGAAAATTTCCCTCACCGGCAAAGGCCGCAAACGCGCTCTGCGCGTCGTCTGCATCGACAAAAAAGGCGAGACGCGCTTCGACGAATTGATTCGAGCGGTCGACCTACGGCCTGCGGTCGCGGAGTAGCCCCGTTGACGTTTTGTGCCAGAGGCGAGGACAGCCCCGCCTGACCCACCGCTCCCCCGCTCTCTTAGCCGCGCTTGAACCGGACGTGAAAGTGTGGTCTCCGCCTGCCCCACCGCACCTGCCAACCGTATCCACCTTCCACGGACGCAGCTGCCCCTCCTCCCAGAATGGCGCTAATGTCATTGGGGATAAGTTTCATGATCTGCATTTCTGATAACCTACAAGTCTTGGTCTGACAAGGAGCACACGCCCGCCTGATTCGAACTCCGAAGCAAGGGTCACCCCGGCACTGCAGGGATGGGTATCCGCAGATCCGACTCCTTATGGATAAACGTAATCCGCAGACTGCCGGGAATATCCTCCTCACTCGTCTCTTCGCCCAATGCCAACTCTTCTTCGGAAGGCGGTTCCAGAGTCACCTCCAGATCAACCAACTTCTGGCGCAACTTCGCAAAACCATCCGGCGGCAGTTCAATGGTGAAGCAATCCGCGAGATTCGAAAATTGTTTATAGTCGAGAACATATCCGCCCGAGGCACCCACCGCATCCGAGGCCGCAGTCGTAACATTGGGCCGATCCTCGAGAGTCTTCCCTTGAAGCATGATGATCATAATTTAGTAACAGCCGAAACCGCTCGATTGGTAAATCGTAATCTAATCGCAGGTCAGTATCGTGCCGGCGATGTGCCGATTACCCTCAGAGACGTTAAGGTAATAACTCACGAGCACCCTCTTCCTTCCAGCAGGGCGCGAAAAGGAAATTCCTATGTGTAGGCGCACAAGCTCAAAGGCGGCTACCCGTCCATCCTCTGCTTGTCGCGCTTGCACCTCCGCACGTTTCCGGCGTATCCCTATTCATGCCGAAGCCTGTAACCTCCGCCGCTGCCTCCGCGCCGCCATCTGCGACTCCCATTCCTGACCAAACGCCCAAGGGTCTCAAGACCCGCAAGGAAATCGTGACCAATTGGCTGCCCCGCTATACGGGCGTGCCGATTGATGAGCTCGGCGATCACATACTGCTGACCAATTTTCAGCATTACGTAAAAGTCTTCGCTCAACGTCATCGGGTCCCCGTTCGCGGTAAGGACAAACCCATGCCCAACGCGACCGCCGGGCGCATCACCATCATCAATTTCGGCATGGGTAGTGCCACCGCCGCCACGATCATGGATCTACTCACGGCGCTGAACCCCAAGGCGGTGCTCTTCCTCGGCAAATGCGGCGGTCTCAAACATCGCGCCGCTATCGGCGATTTGATTCTACCGATCGCTGCCATTCGCGGCGAAGGTACGAGCAACGATTATTTCCCCCCCGAGGTTCCCGCTCTGCCCGCATTCGCGATGCAAAAAGCAATCTCCACAACAATTCGTGAAGCCGGACGCGACTACTGGACCGGCACGGTTTACACCACCAACCGTCGCGTGTGGGAACACGACGCGAAGTTCAAAAAATACCTACGCAAAATCCGCCCCATCGCGATCGACATGGAAACGGCCACGATCTTCATGACCGGATTCTTCAACGAAATCGCCACCGGCGCCCTCCTGCTAGTCAGCGATCAACCGATGATTCCAGAAGGAGTTAAAACGGCTGAAAGCGACGTCGAAGTAGATAAGAACTTTGTAAAGGATCACATCCGCATCGGCATCGAATCGCTGAACCAACTCATCAACAAGGGGCAGACGATCAAACATCTGCAATTCTAGCCCTTCCCGGCGGTCGACGTGAGCCATTCTTCATCCGCTGGAAAGACGGAAATATTGAAGGCGGTCGCGACTTGGCCGATCTATCGGCTCACGTGGATCTGCTCCCCACCCTGGCTGGGCTTTGCGGTTTCGAAGTGCCTGCTCAAATTGATCTTGATGGTATCGATCTTTCCGAGCGCTTGCAAGGGGGCGGACTCAACGACGCCGACCGCACTGTCTTCGTGCATCACAACCAAGACTGGCGCCCTCCCATGGACGAAGACCAAACCTGCATTGCCAACGGACCATGGCGCTTGGTCAACGGCACCGATTCATACGGCATCGAACAGGATCGCGCGCAGCAAAATAACCTCGCGAAACAGTATCCGGATATCGTTGAGCAGTTGCTGACGCAAAACTTGGGTTTCGTGGCCGCAGCAAAGTCTCAACGTGAATATTACGAGTTCCCCCCATCGGTGATCGGGAATCTAAAGCAGTAGGTTACAACGCTCACGATCCAACACGCCATCGGCGATGATGCGGGGTTCTGGAAGTGCGAACACGTCGCTGCGGGACTGAAGAGTGAAAATAATCGTCATTCCATCGAGGTGGAAAAAGCAGGCTGTTACCTTATCGAATGTCGGCGCTGGCCCCGCGAATGTCCTGGCCCAATTCACGGCATTCCGGCGGATAATCCCGAGGCCAAATTCGACTACCAACGGATCGCTCCGAATACCGTGCAGATCCAGATTGCAAATCAAGTCATCGAGAAATCAATCGGACCTGATGATCACAGTATTGTTTTCGACGTATCGCTCGATGAGGGAAAAACTCTACTGACCAACGATTTCATCGAAGACGGTAAAAAGTTCGGCGTGTATTACACGTATATCGAAATGCTGTAGGCCGCCTTCGACAAAGGTAGGGACGGACCGCCGGGCCGTCCGCAATTGCCTCAAAGACTTTCTGGTTGTTTGGGTGACCTAACCGCAGCGACTCTCCGATTGGCTTACTCCTCTGCGGACGGCCCAGCGGTCCGTCCCTACCCCCCCCAGACATCCACTCCGCTGTAGCCGGATTCGCTGCCCCCGGCCACACTCAAGCGAAAATCTTGCTGCCACATTCGCTCCGGCCATCCTCTTGTTACTTGATACTTGTCACTTCCGCCGTAGCAGCGGCGGCCTACGGCTCCACTTCGAACCAGAACGGGACGAAGGTCTCGCTTCCATCGAGCACGATTTGTGCCCAGATCACGTAACGTCCTGATTCGGGAATTGTGATTTTAAAATGCAGATCTGGTGCGTGCGCATCCGGTGGATTTTCTAGATCCGTTTCACGTGGATGTAGATGGGCAAACCCCGTGCGCCCTTCATCGAATGCCACCAAATGGGCGAATGCGCCCATGACCTGCCCCAGCTTCACGGCGTTGCCGTTCTCTTGCCGGATCGAAAGCGTCAAATCGGTCGGTTCACGGGAGCGGATCTGCTGATCCTCAAAGGCGAGTTCGAATCGATATTCGCCCACTGCGTCGGTCAGCTTGGGGCGGTGATCAAAGGTCGCGGGTTCACCGGGGACATCGATATCAACGCTGGCGTAAAGACCTCGGGCCGTAGCGGTCGGAGTGAAATCTGCGAATACGCGATATTGTCCCGCCAAACGCGGTGCAAAACTGACGTTCCATTCACCCGGCACTTCACTCGGCGTAGGATGAACGTGTTGATAATCCGTTAGCGAAGGATCGACCACCATGAGATGCAGCTTGCGGGTGTGGGCGACCAGAAGATCAACCGGCGCGATTGGCTTTCCCGTTGAAGTCGCCAAGGTGAAGGTGAAATCGATTTGTTCACCCTGTCGTGAGCTGAGCGGAGTAACTGCAAAGGTGACCGGCGAGCGAGCTGTGGTGACGGGGAGAAACTGAGGTGCAGCCGGATCGCAAAACTCGAGCACATTGTCGCCTTCTAGACGGAAGTCGCCATGGGCCAAATTCGTTCCGGTCGGCATCCAGCGAAACGCCAAAAATACCGCGATCGCTACGACGGTAATCCAAAGCGCCTGCCGGCGTTGGACGGACGAAAGCTCGGAAGGCGTGGTGACGGCTTCACTCATTTCAGGATCTTCCGGACAAATTGTTCGACGTCCCACTGGCTACCGTCAGCGCGATCGATGATCCGGCCCTGAGGGTCAATCAGGAGCGTGGCCAAGGTGTGTTTAATCATGGGGCCTTGGACTTGGGCGAGCACCCCAAACTGCTTAAGCAGATCTTTGATTGCCGACTCGGGCCCGGTCATAAAACTGTAGTTGGAGGTATCGATTCCGCGAATCTCAGCGAATTCGCGCAACACGCCGGGCGTATCATATTCCGGATCGAAAGTAATCGAGATGAGTTCGAACTGATCGCCGTGGCCCGCCTTTCGCACATCATGTTGCACCGCCTCCATCAAATTCACCGCAGCCGGACACATCGTGGCGATCGGACAGCGGGTGTAGATAAAGTTGAGCAAAATATATTTCCCTCGATACCGGGAAATATCAACCACCTTGCCGGTCTGATCGTAGAGCGCGAAGCTGGGCAGGTTTTCCCCCACGGATCGGAACGCGCTCCGTCCCCGAATCGTGGTGTCTTCGCGAAGGGCGGCAGCCGAACCACCCACTTGAGACGCCGCGACGTCATCGACCGGCCAAATGTGAGCGAGTCGGAAAACATCTTCCCCTTCTTCAATTAAGCGCGCACGGATGCGTTGCCCCGGTTCGGCATTGGCCAGATCAGCAGCGCTGGCCTGAAACTCCATCGTCATGGGCGACATGTAGTCCGGAATCTCATCGTGACCGACGAGCAGCGTACCTCGTTCGACATCGACTGAAACGATCTGTCCGGTGAGAGCCCGCCCCGGAACTTCCAAGGCCGATGAGTCCTCAGCATCAACCCGTGGTCGGCACCCCAGGCCCAGCAAAACGAGTGAGGTCGCAAACAACGGCGGGAGAACTCGAAGGAGGCGCATATCCACACCGATCCCCCAGAGGATAGATTTGTCAAAGCCAATGGCGCTTGTAGCGTGCTAGGTTACACTTCAACTAATGGCCTCTCGCTGACCACCTACTGACTTCCGTATCGCTTTTACGTCGGCCCTTTTCACTACCACGGTTCGCGCATGTCGCTTTTCTCGATCGCTCAACGCACCGAAACTTACCAACCCGCTCTTGCTTGGACATCGGCAATTGGTGGTGTGTGGGTATTCATCTTGGTCATGCTCGGGGCATTCACCACGAGCATCGGAGCGGGCATGGTATTTCTGGATTGGCCACTCTCTAACGGATCCCTAAATCCCGATGGATGGCTAAGTGATGTGATGATGTTCGCCGAGCACTCGCACCGGTTGAGTGCGGGGCTGATGAGTTTCATTACCATCGGGATCTGGTTTATGGTTTGGCGCGGTGAATCACGCGCTTGGCTGCGTCACGTCGCCCTCTTCGCGGTGGCGCTGGTTTTCTTTCAGGCACTGGTCGGCGGTCTACGCGTGCTACTGGACCACATGCAAATCGAGATGGTGGAAACGAGTGTCGGCCGGCTTTTCGCCATGCTCCATGCCGGCCTTGCTCAAATTTATCTGTGCGTGTTACTCACGATCAGTTTGGGGTTGAGCCGTCCCTGGATCGAAGGACCCAAAACTGAAGCCACCAGCTCGTTGCTTAAACTAGGTCGCTGGTGCTGCGGACTGCTCCTCCTGCAACTCGCGATCGCGGCGATCATGCGCCACAGCCATGCGGGCTTAGCGATTCCCTCATTTCCACTGAGTTCCGCCGACGGAGATTTGCTGCCACAAGTGTGGAGCTTCCGGATTGGAATTAATTTTGCCCATCGTGTCATGGCTCTGGTGCTGACGGCATTCCTGATCTGGTTTGCGGTAAAACTATGGAGAGACTCCGGAGTCGGAAAAGGTCTGCGCATCGTCACCGGCGGAATGTTGGTGATGCTCGGAGGTCAAATCGCCCTTGGCGCCTCCGTAATCTGGATGTTACGCAATCCTTACGTCACGACCGGGCATGTGCTACTTGGCGCTTGTTTGCTCGCAACGACCTTCGGCATAACGCTCTGGTTGCACTGTCGCAGTAAAACCAATCCTTCATGACCGAGACCCTCCGCACCGAAAGTCCCGCCGCAACCGGCAAATTTGGCGACTACCTCGAGCTCACGAAACCTCGACTAAGCATGCTGTCGGTGATCACGGCGGTGGTCGGGTATCTTGTGGTGGATGCACCGTGGGTTTGGAGTCATTTCTTCTTCACCATCGTAGGCACCTCGGCCTGCGCGGGCGGCGTCGCATCGCTCAATCAGTGGATGGAACGGGATACCGATGCGAAAATGAAACGCACGGCGGACCGCCCAATTCCTTCCGGAAAAGTGCCTGATGGAGCCGCGTTCGTACTGGGATGGGGACTGTGTCTGGGTGGGTCCGCACTCCTTTTTGCGCTCGTCAGCACGCTCGCGGCCACCTTTGCGCTAGCCACCATCATTTTCTATCTCGCTTGGTATACCCCGGCGAAGCGGACGTCTCGCTGGAGCACCGAAATCGGGGCCATCGCCGGCGCCTTCCCTCCCCTGATTGGTTACTCCGCGGCTCACGGCAGCATGGAACCTCTTGGATGGGTGCTATTTGGAGTGCTACTCTTCTGGCAAATCCCTCACTTCATGGCGATCGCTTGGATCTACCGCGAAGACTACGGCGCGGTGAATTTCCCCATGCTGCCGGTTCGAGATTCAACCGGATCGGCGGTCGCGCGTTGGTCACTGTTCAATACCGTGGTCCTCGTTGGGGTGACGGCGATTCCCACCTTTATTGGTGAAACGACCTGGATCTATTTCGGTGGCACCATGCTACTGGGGCTGTGGTTTATGGGACGCGCCATTCAGTTCCTGAATCCAGTAACCCGGGATCGTTGCGCCAAGAAATTGTTTCTCGCGTCCATTGGTTGGCTGCCACTCCAGCTCGGTCTGCTCGTGATCGATCGACTCTTTTTGCTATGAGTGTTGGCGACATCCCCGGTATCAACGCCTGCCTGAACGGACTATCGACCGTCCTAATGACCTTGGGGTTTATTTTCATCAAACGAGGTGATAAGGAGACGCACCGCAAACTGATGCTTTCTGCCGGGACCGTCTCAGCGGTTTTTCTCATCGGCTATGTCTCGCACAAGGTAATGGTTCGAGGCGTGCACACCGTCTTCGGCGGTGAAGGCGCGATCCGGTCGGTTTATTACGCGATGCTGATTTCGCACATCATCCTCGCCATATCGATCGCCTACCTCGTGCCCCGCACCTTCTGGTTCGCCATCAAAGGAGACTTCGAGCGCCACAAGAAATGGGCGAAGTGGACTTTCCCAATTTGGTATTACGTGAGCGTAACCGGGGTTCTGGTATATCTTTTCCTCTATCAGTGGTGGCCCAGCGCGGCCTAGGACTCACACCACTGCTATTTTTTACAGCGGGTAACGAGGAGAACCAAGACTTAGCATCGCGGAGACCAAACCGGCGGCGAATGACTGACCTCAAGCCATTCCTCCCCGGTCAGCCTGCTCCAAAAGGGTTTTTCTATCAGTAGTCGTTCGTTGGCTTCTGTTATCGGTAACGGGTGAAGTGGTCACCTGCTCAGGGGGGAACCCCGCATGGGGGCCCAAAAAAGCCGACCCCGCTTACGGCAGTCGGCTCGAAGATCGGAGAATCCGAAATCGTAAATCGTAATTCTAAAATCGAACTTACTCGGCGGTCACGACGATCACGCCCTTCATGCCTACGATGAAGTGAGCGGGGAACGTGCAAAGGTAAACGTATTCACCGGGTTCGCTAGGAACCGTGAAGGTGATCGTCTCTTCTTCTTTCGGCCCGAGCAATTTGGTCGCCGCGAGGACTTGGTCCTTCATTTGAGCTGGAATATACTCAGTTGCCGCCGCCGCCATGGCCGCTTGGGAAAATGCCATCGGGTTGGCGTCCTTCTTGAGAACAACCAAATTGTGCCCCATAGCAGCCTTCGGCATGGCGCCGACATTCTTGAAAACAATCGTGAGTTCAGAGCCGGCAACGGCTTCGATCTTGTTGACCGTGAACTTCATCTGATCGTTGGCTTCGACCGTAACAGTCTTACCTGCTTGGGCAACCGAACCGATCATGAACAACCCGAGAAGGGCGATAAGGGAGGAGCTAAAACGACTCATGGTGCCTCAAAGGAACCCACCTCCGCACCGATCGCCAGCGTATTTGGGCGATTCCATTACCTATGTCTGTAGCTTCATGGACGGATTAGCCGGATCAACAAGTCTCACATACTAGGTATAATGGCTTGAAATGCCTCGAGCAGTCGGGACGCTGTTCGACTTATCGTGCCTTTCTGAACGGGCCCGACTCTTTTGATCTCATGAGTTCCTCTGATTCCTCCGACCAGCCCAAGCGCCGTTTTTGGCACCTACTGCTTGTCGCCCTAATTCCCATCTTTAGCGGCGGCTGGCTCAGCGGCCCCCAATCGACCTTCGATACGAAGGGTCCAGTTGCCGAAACCCAACTGGATGTCTTCTACGTCACGCTATGGGTCACCGTAGTGATCTTTGCGATCGTCGGCTCAGTTCTGGCCTACGCCTCGATCAAGTTCAAGGCACGCAATGCGGCCGACGAACATGCGGAACCACCTCCCCAAGGCCACGGCAATCCGTTGATCGAAATCGGCCTTATTGTCGCATCGATCTTGGCCCTAGTGATCATCTCGGTGCCGACCCTCAAGGCAATCTGGTATACCTACGAGGTTCCCGAAGAGCTTCAGGACGACGCTTACGAAATCACCGCAATCGGCTACCAATGGTGGTTTAAATTCGAATATCCGACCGAAATGGTGACTCAGCCATTTGGTGGAGAAGCTCCTCTCGTAACCGGCAATGAACTCGTTATTCCCGCCGGTCGTCCGGTAAAAGTGAACCTCCGCACGGTCGATGTGATTCACTCCTTCTGGGTGCCAAAACTCGCCGGTAAGGTCGATATGATGCCCAATCGCGGTAATCATCTCTGGCTCCAAGCCGACGAACCCGGCTACTTCTGGGGTCAATGTGCTGAATATTGCGGCGAATCCCACGCGCGGATGCGTTTCCGAGTTATCGCCCTGGCAGAAGACGATTTTAATGCGTGGCTCGAGAATCAAAAATCTCCCGCCCGCACGGTCACAGCCGCTGCTGATGCCCAAATTACGACGGAATTTGCCGATTACGGCACCTTTGTAAGAAACCAACCCGGCTGGAGCCACGAATTCGATGCCGATCCGTTCGGCAACTGGACGGCGCTACAGAGCCCCAACGTCGACGAAGACCCGGCACTCATCGCAGCAGGTCGCGCCGCTTTCACCGCCAATCGTTGTGCGGGTTGCCACACCGTTCGTGGTCACGACGGCGTCGGTAATATCGGCCCCGACCTCACCCGCGTAGGTTCTCGCAGCACAATCGCAGCTGGTGTGCTCGAAAATAATCCCAAGAACCTCTACCGCTGGATCACCGAACCCGATCGCGTGAAACCCGGTAACTTCATGTATCACACTCGAATCGTCTCCCCGATTGGAATGATCTCGATGCCTGGATACACCACGAGGGACAAAAATACCGGCGAACGGAGCCCGACCGATGGCGACATCGAGATAACCCCTGAAGAGGCCCACGCCCTCGTCGCCTACCTCCACAGTTTAAAATAAGCCCACCATGGACCAATCTTTGACCAAAAACGAATTTATCGGGCACGAGGAGCACGCTCCGGCTGCCAAGCGTTCCTGGCTGTTTACCCGGCCCGACCACAAGACAGGCCTCATCAACTGGCTGACCACCGTCGACCACAAGCGCATCGGCCTCCTCTACGGTATCAGTGCTCTTTTCTTCTTCCTCGTGGGCGGAGCGGAAGCGCTGATGATCCGGCTCCAACTCGCGGTGCCGAATAACGATTTCATGTCGGCTCAGACCTACAATGAGATGTTCACGATGCACGCGACGACGATGATTTTCCTCGCCGTCATGCCGCTTTCGGCCGCGTTCTTCAACTACATCATGCCGTTACAAATCGGGGCCCGAGATGTCGCCTTCCCGCGACTCAACGGCTTCGCTTACTGGCTGTTCCTCGCCGGTGCGATCATCCTCAACCTTGGATTCTTCGTGAAGTCCGGTCTGCCCGATATGGGCTGGTTCGGTTATGCGCCGCTAACGAGCAACGCGTTTTCCAGTGAGTTTGCCGGAGATATGTCCACCGACATGTGGGTCATGGGCATTCAGGTCCTCGGCGTCTCGTCGATCATTGGTTCGCTGAACTTTATCGTCACGATCATCAACATGCGGGCTCCCGGCCTGACCATGATGCGCCTGCCGGTGTTCACCTGGATGACGCTCTTCACCGCCTTTCTTATCATTCTCTCCTTCCCTGCGATCACCATCGCGCTGGTTGAAGTCATGATGGACCGCAACTTCGGCACGAGTTTCTTCGAAGTATCCGGGGGGGGCTTGCCCATCCTGTGGCAGCATTTGTTCTGGGTCTTCGGCCATCCCGAAGTTTACATTCTGATCCTTCCCGCCATGGGAATCATCTCGGAGATCCTACCGACATTCTCCCGTAAACCGCTCTTCGGTTATCCGATCGTGGTCTTCTCGGGTGCCGTGATTGGTCTCCTTGGATTCGGCGTGTGGTCGCACCACATGTTCACCACGGGCATGGGCACCGTTGCAACTGCAGCGTTCACTTTAGCGACCATGGCGATCGCCGTTCCGACCGGGGTTAAGATCTTCAACTGGATCGGCACGCTCTGGAATGGGCATCTTTCGATGCGCACTCCGATGATGTTCGCACTGGGATTCGTTTGGATGTTCATGATGGGCGGCTTTTCCGGCATCATGCATGCCGCAGCTCCGGCTGACGCTCAACAGCAAGACAGTTACTTCGTGGTGGCTCACTTCCATTACGTGCTGATCGGCGGCTCTATCTTCGCACTGCTCGCCGGTATCCACTACTGGTTCCCGCTGATATTTGGCCGCGTGGTTTCCGAATTCTGGGGTAAACTCTCCTTCTGGGTGATTTTCGCTGGATTCAATATCACCTTCTTCCCGCTCCACTTCGTGGGATTGAATGGCATGCCCCGCCGGACGTTCACCTACGACGGCAATATGGGTTGGAATAGCATCAACATGATCGCCACCATTGGCGCGTTCATCCTCGGTATCGGCATCGCCGTTTACTTCGTGGTCATGGTCTACACCTACTTCAAGGGAGAGAAGGTTAAGCGTGATCCTTGGGATGCCCGCACGCTCGAGTGGTCGATCCCGAACCCTCCACCTCACCATAACTTCGATGTGACGCCCAAGGTTCACGCTCGTGATGCCTTTTGGTATGAGAAACACCACCAGAAAGAGATCGAGGCGGAGAAAGCCAAACAAGCCGGGGACGATGAAGCTCACGGCGGCATCCACATGCCGAGTAACTCGTGGTTCCCCGTCATCACCGCTTCCGGCATGTTAATCGGATCCCTCTTCTTCTGTAACCATAATTTCATCGGAGCAATCGGTGGCATCGTCATCGTCTTCTTCGGTGCTTGGATGTGGTCAGTCGAAGGTCCTGGTGGTTACCACCTACACATTACCAAGGAGGGCAGCGACGACGCTGATGCCCAACATTGAGTTCTAACCCTCTTTCGTAAAATACCATGAGTTCCCACGCCGCCGCCGGCCATATCGACCACCACCACGACGCGACTACCACGACCGGTATTCCGCACAAGAAGCTCTTCATGTGGCTGTTTCTTGCTTCGGATTGCATGTTCTTTGGTTCGCTGATCGCGACTCACCTCGTCTACCGCCTTCACCCGCCGGTAGGCACACCCGATCCTCGTGACCTCTTTTCGATCGAACTGACCTCGGGTTCCACGTTCGTCCTGCTGATGTCCTCGTTGTTGATGGCTCTCGCCGTCAACTCGATCCAAAAGGGCAACGTTGAGACGACCCGTAAGATGCTGTTGGGCACGATCGTCTTCGGGCTGATCTTCCTCGGCGGTCAGGTCTACGAGTTCAATCACTTCGTCCACGTCGGCGGACTTACGCTGTCCAATAGCGTGTTCGGCGCCACCTTCTACACCCTGACGGGAACGCACGGCACCCACGTTGCCATCGGTGTGCTCTGGTTGGTGTTGATGTATATTCGATCGTTCAAACCCGTAGATGACTCTGCCGGGCAAGGCTGGATACTTCGCGGATTCTTCCACTTCCTGGTTTTTGCAGCGCTCGTGGTCTTCGGGATGTATACGCTACTCCAGCTGATCCACGCCTTTGAAAACGGTCATGGGTTTGGCTACTACTTCAGTCATCACTCCCTCTCCTGTTTCGGTAGCCTCGCCCTCCTTGGTGGGTTGATCTGGTTCGCCAAACCGCGCGGGGCCGTCGATTTCGGCGAAGCCCAAGCCGTCGATGTCGAGTCCATGGGCCTTTACTGGCATTTTGTTGATATCGTGTGGATCGTGATCTTCCCGGTTGTTTACCTCCTTGAATACGTTGTCCTGCCATGAGTGATACCGCATCTATAGCCTCCCACGAGGCCCATGCCCACGAGGGTAAGTTCCACCTCTTCGTTCAGTTGGCGATGATCCTGGCGGTCATCACCGGACTCGAATTGCTGGTGATCTATATGCCGCTCGCTATTTGGTTGATCGTCACGTTACTCATGACCATGTCGGCCGTAAAGTTCGTGGCCGTCATCTGGATCTTCATGCATTTGAAGTGGGATAAACCGGTTCTCACGATTCTGTTTGTCCTCGGGATGATCATCGGCAGCGGCACGCTCGGAGCCTTGCTCCTGGTTCACGGCGCCGACGCATCGATTCCGGTTGGAGCAGCCTACAAAGAATAGCGACGGGAGATAATCCCCTTCTCCCCCTTGACGAGGCGGCCAATTGGCCGCCTTTTTTTGGGCCTCGGCCATCTGCCGAATCCACGCGCACTCAACTATGTCCCTCATCGATTTAAGGCACTGGCATAACGAACCCTACCTGATCGGTGGGTTACTGCTGTTGGCGTGGGGTTACGCCATGGCGACGGGGCCGTTCAGGGAGAATATTGCACCTGGTTTGTCTATCCCACGTTGGCGGAAAATCAGCTACTACGGCTCACTCATTCTCTTCTATTTGGCTGTCGGTTCCCCGTTCGATCAGCTCGGCGAACGGTTTCTCTTTTCTGCTCATATGGCTCAACATGTGATTCTGATCTATCCCTGCGCGGTGATGTGGCTGCTTGGTTGGCCCGGTGCACTCATCGACGGATTGGTGCAAAAACTCGGAATATTCGGAAAGATCGGCTGGTTCTTCACCCGTCCACTGGTAGCCGCAACGCTCTATGTGCTGACGCAGACGCTGTGGCATATCCCAGCTCTCTACGACTTGGCTCTCCAGGATCGCTTTGTGCACGTGATGGAGCATCTCTCGTTCTTTGCTACCGCCATCTTGTTTTGGTGGTCAGTCGTCACCCGTTCCACCAGGTGGCCTTCGTTAAAACTGCCCACCCAGATGCTCTATCTTTTCGGGACCGCCGTGGCCCTCACGCCCCTGTTTGCCTTCATCATGTTCTCCACTGAAGTGCTCTACCCCACCTACGAATTCGCTCCGCGATTAATCGAGGGGTTCAGCCCGATGGATGATCAATTATTGGCCGCAGCCATCATGAAACTTGGCAACATCGTCGTAACTTTCGTGGGCTTCTTCTTCATTTTTGTGCTCTGGTATCGCCAGAGCGAGCAGGTTAACCCGTCACCAAATTAAGCTGGGTGCGTTAGCCTTCCGGGGTTAGTTTCCTCCTCGGCCAATGACTGTCGAAATCGTGTTCGTATTTGCGCTGCTGGGGCTGACCTTGGCGAGTTTCGTGTGGGAGAAATTCCCACCCGACGTCACTGCCGTGACGTTATTCGCGATTCTCTTGATCACGGGTCTCATAAAAAAGGAGAACGCTTTCGCCGTATTTGCCAATCCCGCGCCTATCACGGTGGGAGCCATGTTCATTTTAAGCGCGGCTCTCGTGAAATGTGGCGTGGTCGACCGTATCTCGAGTTTCGTCGAGCGAGCCGGCTTTTTCCCCTATCCAGTCGTTATTTTGCTAATGGTCGCGCTCGTCGCTACCCTGAGTGCATTCGTCAACAACACGCCCGTCGTGGTGGTGTTTCTTCCCGTCGTGCTCGGGCTGGCTCGTCGCATGAAGCTAGCACCTTCCAAACTGCTGATCCCACTTTCCTACGCTGCCGTGCTGGGTGGCACGTGCACCCTTGTCGGCACCAGCACCAACTTGATCGTCAACGGGATCGCGGTCGCCAACGGCCAACCCACCATCCGCCTTTTCGAACTCGCTCAGCTCGGACTCCCCATCGCGATCATCGGTGGCATCTACTTGGCCGTCGTGGGCAAAAAGGTTCTGCCTGTGCGCGAGATGCTCACAGACATCCTTTCCGACGAAGAGCGGCGAGAATACCTGGCGGAAGCATTCGTGCAGAACGAATCCCCCATGATTGGGAAAACCCTGCACGAATCAGGTCTCAAAGCCACCCGCGGTGTGCGGGTCCTCGAAATCGTGCGTCATGGAGTCGCGATCCGCATCGAGCCAAAAATCACCTCCCTTGAGGCCGGAGATCGTCTAATTCTTTCCTGCCGCCCCAAAGGAATCGCGGCAGCCCGAAGTGTGGAAGGATTGAATCTCGTTTCCGATCTCCAGCTCGGCCTCGAACAGATCGCCGCTCATGAAGGTTCTTTGGTGGAGGCGGTGGTGCTTCCGCAATCTGAACTCATCGGTAAAACGGTCCGTGGCGTAAATTTCCGCCAACGTTTCCGCTTGGTCGCAGTGGCCTTGCACCGCAAGGGCCGCAACGTGCGCGAGGCAATTGAGACGCTCCCGATCGAACCCGGCGACGTGCTCCTCATGATGGGAACCGACGAGGCCATCAATGCGCTCCATAGCAGCGAGGACCTGATTCTCTTCGATCGCGCCCGCACACCCACCAAATCACCAACCGGGAAGATTGCCCTCGTTATCGGTGTCATAGCCGGGGTGATTACCTGCGCCGCCTTGCGTATCTTGCCCATCGAAATCGCATCGGTTTGCGGCGTGGTCGTGCTGATGTTGTCCAAGGTCCTTACTTCGAAGGAGGCCTATGCCTCGGTGGAGTGGAACTTGATCTTTCTCATCTTAGGCATGCTCGCGATGGGAATGGCCCTGGAATCGACCGGAGCCGCCGCTCTGCTGGCGACCGGACTCGTGGACGGTATTAACGCCCTGTCCGCCAGCGAACACCGGGCATTGATTGCTCTCGCCATCATCTACCTCACCACGATGGTGCTGACCGAAATCTTATCGAATGTCGCGATCGCCGCGTTGATGGCGCCTATCGCACTGCAGGTCGCCGCCGAATTGGGCGTCGATCCCAGGCCGTTTATTGTGGCGGTGATGTTCGCCGCCTCAGCCGCGTTTTCCACTCCGATCGGCTACCAGACCAACACCTATGTCTACGGTGTGGGTGGCTACCGATTTACCGACTTCTTCAAAATCGGCATTCCGCTCAACCTGCTCTGCTTCACCATGGCGGTCATCTTCGTGCCGAAGATCTGGCCGTTCTAAACGGGCTTTAAACGCTAGGCCTCAAAGGGGAATCCACTCATCAAAAGTCGCCGCCTGTCCGATCAATTGCTCGGATGAATCGAGCACATTCCAGACCGTCGCGCGTTCGATGAGAAACCGCCGTCCTGTCGCCGAGATTCGCACTCCACGGTAATCGTCAATAAATCCGCGTTCGGTGACGGACTTCATCAAGCGCGCACGCTCGTCTTGATTGACGGGCTCAGCTGAGGTTCGGGAAGGCGTCTGCATCGCCGTAGCCCAATCCATCTCAAAGAGATTCAATCCCGCCAGATTCGCGTAATTAAACAACGGGTCAGCTGCGGTATTGTGCGACAAGATCACCGCCGGAGAATGATAAATCGCCTCAGCCAAACGCTTACCCGGAGTCGATTCGATCAGCTCTCGCCCCGTCCATTTTCCATAGCTGGCCGCCAGTCGCTCAACGTGAGCAGCGTGAAAATCAGTAGAGAGTGACGGCTCGTCGGCAGGCATACCATCAAACCCAAAATCGCCCACCCGCTTAAAGCAACCGCGCGCTACTCTTCCTGCCTGAAAACCAAAGTCCCGGCTCCCGTTCATTGCTGAACGAAAGCCGGGACCGGCTTGGGGTTAGGTCGCCCCTTCGGCATTGCTGCTACCGGGGAAGCCTAAAACTGGATCAGAATTATTTAAGATCTTCGATCGAATCACTCTCCGGATCGACATCGGCGAAGAGCCAGGTCGACAGGTAGCGCTCAGAGCTGGAAGGGATAATCGCAACGATCTGCTTGCCCGCGTTCTCCGGACGTTTGGCAAGTTCGATGGCAGCCGCGGTGATAGCGCCGGAAGAGATGCCGATCGGCACCCCATCGAGCGTGTTCACTTCCTTGGCAATCGGTCCGGAGTCGGCCTCGTCCACTGCGATGACTTCATCGTAAATGTCGGTATTCAGCACCTCAGGAATGAATCCAGCACCAATGCCTTGGAGCTTGTGAGGGCCGGGTTGACCACCCGAAAGAATCGCAGACTTGGCCGGCTCTACGGCGATAATCTTAATGTTGGGATTCTTGGCTTTCAGCACCTCACCGACACCGGTGATCGTTCCGCCCGTGCCAATACCTGCCACGACGAAGTCAACTTTGCCGTCGGTATCCGCCCAAATCTCTTCCGCGGTGGTTTTACGGTGAATCTCAGGATTCGCGGGATTTGAGAACTGTTGCAGAATGACTGAATTAGGGATCTCAGCGGCGAGTTCCTCAGCCTTGGCGATCGCGCCCTTCATGCCCTTGGGGCCTTCGGTCAACACGACGCGAGCTCCGAGAACTTTGAGCAACTTACGGCGCTCCATGCTCATCGTCTCGGGCATGGTGAGCACCAATTTCAAGCCTTTGGCCGCTGCCACGAAGGCGAGCGCTATACCGGTGTTACCCGAAGTCGGCTCAATAATGACAGAGTCGGCCGTAATCTTACCACTTTTCAAACCATCATCGATCATCGCGAAACCGATGCGATCCTTCACGGACGCAAGCGGGTTAAAGAACTCCAACTTCAGGAGAATATCAGCTGCTGCACCATGCTTTTTAGCTGTGCGATTAAGACGAACCAACGGGGTGTTTCCGATGGTCTCGGTAATGTCGTTATAAATACGGGCCATAATAGCGGGAATCTGAGGGGTTAATTAGATTATCTTAGTAAACTTACTTAAGTTAATTTGTCTATTCAATTAAGGGTAGAAGTTAACCCTGTCGCCCCTCCATACCGTCTTCATAAATAGCGACCGCTCGGACGTAACATTTCTGAACCCTCAGCGTCTTCTCCCCCATGCTCCTCCGTCTGCTCCGCACCCTCGTTATCATTTTCCCCCTGATCGGATTGGCCCAACCACCACCCAATATCGTCATAATCATGGCGGATGATATGGGATGGGGGGACGTCGGATTCCATGATGGCGACGTGCCGACTCCCCATTTGGACGGACTAACTGCTTCTGGGTTGGAACTAGAACGCTTCTACGTCTTCCCCTCCTGCAGTCCAACCCGTGCCTCGGTGTTATCCGGACTCTTGCCTCACCGACTCGGAATTCCGGCCCCGGTTCGACCGAGTGATCCGGGACTGCCTGTTGATGCCCCTCTTCTGCCTCAGGTTTTGCAAGCCCATGGCTACCATACTGCGATGATTGGGAAATGGCATCTCGGTGGGGCGAACAATCCGGAGCAAAGACCACACTACCGCGGATTTGATCAATTTTACGGCAGCTACCAAACCGGTCTGGATTACTTCACTCATGAAGGATCACAAGGAACCAGAGACTGGTGGCGTAACGATGAAGTCGCCGATGAGACCGGTTACATCACCCGTCTCCAAGCCTCCGAAGGCGCCAAACTGATTCGTGAAACCGAAGATCCACTCTTCCTGTTTTTTGCCCCGCACGCTCCCCATTCACCCATTCAGGCCCCAGCCGAAACCGTGGCGAAATTCAGCCACCTTACGGGGCCGTCCGCGCCGACCTATGGCGCCATGATAGCCGAGTTCGATGACGCGGTCGGCAAGCTGCTGGCAGCCATCACCGATTCAGGTGAAGCGGACAATACTATCGTGATCTTTTTCTCCGATAACGGCGGGATACGTTTTTCCGATATCGGTGATTTCCGGGGCATGAAAAACACGCTCTACGAAGGCGGTATCCGAGCGCCGTTCGTAATCAACTGGCCGGGTGTAACAAATATCGGAACCCACACCGCTCAACTCTCCGCCGTGATGGATTTGATGCCCACGTTACTGACGGCCGCCGGTGTGCCCGCCGCCGCAATTCCTGAATCCGATGGCATCGACCTTCGCTCCGTATTCGCCGGGGAGGGAACCGTTCAGCGCGATCCCATCATTATCGGAAATCACCAATATGTCTTCATCACTTCCGAGTGGAAGTTGGTTGAGAACGGAATAACAACCGAGCTCTACCGGATCGATAGTGATCCGACCGAATCGACTGACTTAGCCGCCAGTGAACCCGAGAAATTGGCCGAACTCGCCGCTCAACTGTCTGACCGCGTGGCAGATTTACCCATCTTCGAAGCCCGCGCTCAACGACGTCGGCGCAACCAATAATATTTGAAGCGTTTCCACTTACTTTTATCGCTGTCTTGTTCGGTCCCCCTGTTCGCCCATGATGGGGCGCATAAGGCCGGGAATGACATGCCGGCATTGCCTACCACTGTATCGATCAAAATAGCCGACGGATACCGCACCATCTCCGGCGACGCCCTACCGAATCATCGTCACGGTCGATTCCCCAATCCGTCAAACCCCAACATCATTACGCCGCAGGACTATAGTCATCGCGTTCCGTCGGATCCCCAAATTACCGAAGGTTGGCGGGAGGTCGAACTCGCCGCCTTCGGCATCGCGATCAACGGCATTCTGCTCGAACCCAACGCGGCCGAATGGTGGGAGGACGATCGTAACTCCGACTGGCGCTACGAAGCTCTCGGTCATCACGTCGACCTCGGGGTCGACGGAAACCACGCTCACGTTCAACCCACGGGGAAATACCACTATCACGGCATGCCAAGCGGACTGCTCGAAACCCTTGGCTCGAGTAAAGACTTCACTCTGATCGGGTATGCGGCAGACGGCTTCCCCGTTTATTCCCATTGGTCGTATGGAGAAGCAGATAACACCAACAGTGGCCTACGTCCCCTCACCTCAAGTTATCGGGTCAAATCAGGCACGCGGCCGGATGGTCCGGGCGGTTCCTACACTGGCACGTTTGTGCAAGACTACGAATACGTCGCCGGGCTCGGAGACCTCGATCAGGCCAACGGCCGCACGGGAATCACCCCCGAGTATCCAGAAGGCACCTACTACTACGTGATCACACCCAACTTCCCATTCATCCCCCGCTATTGGCGCGGTGAACCTTCGCGCGATTTCGTTCGGCGCGGCGGTGGCCCCGGACGCCCCCAAGGACCTCCCGGTGGAGGAGGTCGTGGCGGACAGAGCACTCCAGCTCTCCAAGCGCTCAACGACGCCGATACGGTCAAGGAACTAGGACTAACGCCCAAGGCGTCTACCGATCTCAAATCAGCTATCCAAAAGCTGCAAAGATCGCTCCAAACCAATCGGGGCCGGAACGAAAATATTTCGGCCGACGAACGTCGCGCCCAACGACAAACCCGTCTGGCCGAAATGAGTGCCGCAGTAAAAAGCCTGCGTGAAGCACAGCTGACTCCAGCTCAAAACAATCAGCTTCAGCAGATCATCAATCACGCGGCTGGAACCGAGTCGCTACTCACCGATGAGGCGCGAATTGAACTGGTGTTAAGCGATGGGCAATTTGGCACCCTCTACTCACTTGTCGTGCAAGCTCGTTCTCCCCATGCGCTGAGCTTCGAATGGGAAGATGCCGTGACTTACCTGGAGCCCGCCCAAGTCGAGCTCCTCGAAAAACGAATCGGGGCCACCAAGCCCTAGAACGAATCTTCAAGGAGATATCATGTCGGGCATAAAGTGCGAGGTGACAAGAGATACCGAACGGTAGGCCTGCATTTGGAGCTTAATAGCTGGGGGAGGTATGAAGAGTTTCGCCCAACCGATTTTGAACTGGTGGAATCGTCCTTATTCGGTCCTACGAGGATCCTGGATGAAACGGCGGTTTCGGCGAAACAGCCCTACCAACTAGCACGCATCGATAGAAGAAATTTAGGTAGGGAGTGCTCGCCGAGCGCGCCATTCAGTAAGCCCAATAGTGTTCTGCATCATCTGTCATCTGGCCCTTTACGCCCGACATCCTACGCGTCCCATTCTCGAATTCTCGCAGGCACGCTTCTCGCACACACACTGCTAAAGCGTAAGTCGGTGACCGTCGTAAGCCACTCGCACCGATTCCGGTAATCCTGCCTCTACTTCCACGTGTGAAGTCAGGTGGGTCAGATGCGTAAGGTAACTCACTGGTGCACCAATTTCCGCTGCCACGTCGGTCGCTTCGCCGATTGTCATGTGAGACGGATGCGGTGTTGGTCGCAGTCCATCGAGAACGACCGCGTCAGATCCTCGGGCCAATTCGACCGCTTCTCGAGGCACCCGTTTACAATCGGTGTAGTAGGTGAATTTCTTGCCCGAACTACGCTCCGTAAACACCAGTCCGAGCGTATTGACTCCACCGTGCGGTAACAGGGTCGACTCAATCGTCCCTTGCTCCAACTCCAACTTAGTGGGCATCAGTTCGAGTTTGAATGCCGCATAACCCTTCACCACTGACCTTTCCATAATGGCGTAAGGATAGATCGAAAGCACGCGACTGATACCCTCGTCGGTCGAATAAACCTGTAAGGCCTCACCGCCACGCATGTCACAAAAACGACGTAGGTCATCCATGCCCGTGATATGGTCCGCGTGACCGTGAGTCAGGATGAACAAGTCGATCCAGTTCACCTTCTCCGCCACACACCGCAGGCGAAACTCCGACGACGCATCGACCTGGATGTGTAAGCCATCCATCACCACATGAATGCAGCAACGTGATCGCTTGTCCCGCGGATCCTCCGACGTGCAGACCGCGCAATCGCAGGCGATCATGGGAACGCCTTGAGAAGTGCCGGTGCCGAGAAAGATAACCTCCATAAACCTTCAACGAACCGAGGTTGTCGCCTGGTGGAAAGCGTAAACCGGCTGAGGTCTCGCCTTTATCCTCCCGAGTCGACTTAATCCGATGAAGGATATGCCTATCAGCCCCGCCGAATCTGTTTATCAATTCCTCTCCGCTCGAAACCCGAATCCTCTGCAACCGGCAGATTTGATAATCGGGTTTGGTCACTTCGATCTTCGGGTCGCGTATCACTGCGCCGAGATCTGGCGAGCAGGCCTCGCTCCCCTAATGCTGTTCACCGGCGGCGGCGGTGCCGGCTCGGCGGATTTAAACATGCCGGAAGCTGAAGCCTTCGCACAGGCTCTCTTCGAACGGATTCCAGATTTTCCCCGGGACCAACTCATCATCGAATCGCTATCGACCAATACCGGTGACAACATCCGGTTCTCCCTTGAGTTGATGAAGCAAGCTGAGTGGCAGGTTGACTCCGCGATATTGGTCGCGACGCCTTTTCGCCAAAGGCGTATTATGCAAACATGGGCCAAAGAAGCGGATGATATTTCCACTCAAAACGCTCCACCCGAATCCGATCTCCTCACCGACCAGGCTGTTTTTGCGGAAAAACGCGAAGATCTGACCACTCAGCTAACTGGCGAAATCGAACGTCTTATCTCCTACCCCGAATGCGGCTGGATCGCTCCGACGGAGATCCCCCTCGAAATCACTCGAGCAGTCGCACGAATTTGAATCAAGTCCCATGAAAGCATCGCGCCTTCTTCTACTCGTCCTGCTGGCACTCACCGTTAGCGCGCGAGCCGCCGAAAACCTGCCGGACGATCCCAGTGTTAAATTCACCGATCCCGTCGTCGCGCTAACCAACGCCCGAATAATTGACGGACTCGGTAACCCGGCCCGCGAAGGCCAAACCATCGTTCTACGCGACGGCCGTATCACTGCCATGGGTAAGTCGCCCAAAATCCCATCGGATGCCGTGATGCACGACCTCGATGGCAAGACGGTGATGCCCGGGCTCGTCATGGTCCATAAACACAGTTTCTACAGTTCCATGGTCGATGGTCCGTTCCACATGAACCAAATGGAATACTCCTTTCCTCGGATGTATCTCGCCGCCGGTGTCACCACCGCTCGCACCACTGGAAGTCTCGAACCCTACACTGATCTGGAACTGCGTGACCGGATCGAACGTGGAGAAGACATTGGTCCTGACTATCACCTCACGGCTCCCTACGTAGACGGGATTGGCACCGGTATCCCGCAACTCCACGGCGTGAAAAGCCCAGCCGACGCCGCGCGCATGATCAACTACTGGGCGGAGGAGGGATTCACCTCGATCAAGCTCTACGTCAGTCTACCCGCCGCCGAAATGGATACCGCAATCAAGATCGCGCACGCCAACGGACTTCAAGTGACGGGTCACATCGGCCGGGTCAGTTATCGGGAAGCCGCCGCCATGGGCATCGACAACCTGGAACATGGATTCCTGGCCGCTTCCGATTGGGTGGCCGGTCGCATGCCAGATGAGCCCGCCAACATCGGTAAAATCTACGATTCCATCGCCGAGGTTAATCCCAAATCGAAGGAAGTAACTCAGGTGATTCAACACCTCATTGACGAAAACGTGGCGATCACCTCCACGCTCGCGATCTTCGAAACATTCACCCGCGGCGGTCTCCTCGTCGTGGGCACCGACCCCACCGGCTACGGTGGATTCCTCGCCGGTTACGGCAGCTGGCGCGCCATCGAACTCCTGGTCGAAGTCGGCCTCTCCCCCATCGATGCGATCAAATGTGCCACCAGCAACGGTGCTCAACTCCTCAGTATCGCCGAACAAACCGGCAGTATTGAAGTCGGTAAAGCAGCCGAACTCATCATCGTAAACGGCAACCCCGACGAAATCATCGCCGACCTTCGCAAAACCGAAACCGTCTTTAAAGACGGCATCGGCTACGACTCCGCCACCCTCTTCAAATCCATCGCCGGCATGGTGGGAATCCAGTAGCTCCAGAACCGGTTTCCCATCACTCAACTCCTAAATTCTGCCTCGGCGTAAGTAACCATTATGGTTACTTACGTTTTTATCTATCTGATATTAAATAATTTAACGATTTTTTTTGGCGCAAAAAAAGCCCCGCCCCGCGGGAGCGGGACGGGACTGAGAGTTTTTGGATTCGAGTAGAACAGGGTGCTTAGAAGCCGCCCATACCGCCCATGCCTCCGCCGCCGTGGTCGTGGCCACCAGCAGGAGCTTCGTTCTTCTCAGGAATCTCGGTGATCATACACTCAGTAGTGAGGAGCAATCCGGAGATCGAAGCAGCGTTTTGCAACGCAGTGCGAGTCACCTTGGTAGGATCGACAACACCAGCTTTGATCAGATCTTCGTATTTGTCGGTGGCGACATTGTAGCCGTTGCCACCTTTGCTCTTCAGCACGGTTTGCACAACCACACCGCCATCAACACCTGCGTTGAAGCAGAGTTGCTTGAGGGGAGCTTCGATCGCACGACGCACGATGGATGCACCGACTTTTTCGTCACCTTCGAGGTCAGCCTTGTTGATCGCATCAGCGACACGGAGGAGAGCGACACCGCCACCTGGGACGATACCTTCTTCAACCGCAGCGCGGGTGGCGTGGAGAGCATCCTCAACGCGGGCCTTCTTTTCCTTCATCTCGGCTTCGGTAGCGGCACCAACATTGATGACCGCAACACCACCGGCGAGTTTCGCGAGGCGCTCTTGGAGCTTCTCACGATCGTAGTCGGAAGTCGTCTCACCGATTTGACGGCGGATTTGCTTCACGCGGCCTTGGATGTCGGAACCCTTACCAGCGCCTTCGACGATGATGGTGTTTTCCTTGTCCACGACGATGCGCTTGGCGCTACCGAGGTCGGCGAGCTCGATGTTCTCGAGCTTCACACCGAGATCTTCGGTGATGCATTTTCCGCCGGTGAGAACCGCGATATCTTCGAGCATTGCTTTACGACGATCGCCGAAGCCTGGAGCCTTGACGGCACAGACGTTGAGCGTGCCACGGATCTTGTTAACCACGAGAGCAGCGAGGGCTTCACCTTCGATATCCTCAGCGATGAGGAGAAGGGGCTTGCTGGTCTTGGAAACGGTTTGGAGGAGAGGAAGCAGTTCCTGCAGGGAGGAGATCTTCTTCTCGTGGATGAGAACGTAAGCGTCTTCGAGGACGGATTCGAGGTTCTCTTGATTGGTGGTGAAGTAAGGCGAGAGGTAACCCTTGTCGAACTGCATACCTTCAACGACGTCGAGGGAAGTCTGGATGGACTTGGCCTCTTCAACGGTGATGGTGCCGTCTTTGCCAACCTTGTCCATCGCGTCAGCGATGATGTCACCGATCTCGATGTCCCAATTGGCGGAAACGGTAGCAACTTGGCGGATCTCTTCGCGATCGTTCACCTTCTTGGAGATACGATGCAGCTTGGCGACAGCAGCCTCAACGGCTTTGTCGATACCACGCTTGAGGAAGATCGGGTTGGATCCAGCAGCGACGTTCTTGAGACCTTCACGGTAGATGGCCTCGGCGAGCACGGTCGCGGTGGTGGTGCCGTCACCAGCGTTGTCAGAAGTCTTGGAAGCGACTTCCTTAACCATCTGGGCGCCCATGTTTTCGTAAGGATCAGGAAGCTCGACTTCCTTAGCGACGGTGACGCCGTCCTTAGTAACGGTCGGCGAACCGAATTTTTTGTCGATAACGACGTTACGGCCTTTAGGACCGAGAGTGACTTTAACGGCGCGAGAGAGGAGCTCGACGCCCTTGAGGATCTTGGAACGAGCAGTCTCGTCGAAGATAAGTTGTTTGGCTGCCATATTATTTAATAATCAGGAGTTAATAGATTGGATGAGCAAGTTGGGCTTAGGCGATGACACCGAGGATGTCGTCTTCGCGGACCAGTTTATATTTTTGACCGGCGAGTTTCACCTCGGAGCCACCATAGGGGCTGAGGAGGACCATGTCGCCGACCTTCACTTCGAAAGGAGCGATTTTACCCGCGTCATCCTTTTTGCCCGAGCCGAGCGCGATGACTTTAGCCTCTTGGGGCTTTTCCTTGGCGGAGTCCGGAATAATGATACCATCACGGACTTGTTCTTTTTCCTCGAGATGCTGCACGAGCACGCGATCTCCGATGGGCTTGATGCTTAATTTTGCCATATTGATTTATATTTAGGGTTTGAGAGGTTGAATTATCTCTGAGTTGAGGGCTTGGGGAAAATACGCTGACCGAGAAGAGATCTCCGCCAGCGTGTTTAAAAATTTAGTCCTTCTTCTTGTCGTCTTCGTCGACGACTTCGAAGTCGGCATCGACCACGTCACTTTCGACCTTCTTTTCGGTCTTCGGCGCGTCGCCATCTTCGGCTCCAGGAACACCCGCGGCAGCTGCAGCAGCGGCGGCTTCGGGATCGACGCCGGCGGCCTGGGCGGCTTCTGCGACCTTGGCGTAGAGTTCCTGACCAACCGCGGAGAGGTTCTCCATCGCCACCTTCATCTTGTCGACGTCGCCGGACTCGAGGTCTTTCTTGGCTTCGGCAATGGCGGGCTCGATCTTGGCCTTGATGTCATCCGGCAAATTGTCGCCGCTTTCCTTAAAGGTCTTCTCGAGTTGGTAGATGGTGGAATCGAGCTGATTCTTGGTTTCGACTGATTCCTTCTGCTTCTTATCCACTTCGGCGTGAAGCTCGGCATCCTTGGTCATCTTATCGACCTCTTCAGAAGAGAGTCCGGATGAACCTTGGATGGTGATCTTCTGTTCTTTGCCGGTGCCTTGATCCTTGGCCGCAACGTGCAGGATACCGTTAGCATCGATGTCGAACGTGACCTCGATCTGCGGCGCGCCACGCGGTGCTGGCGGGATGCCATCAAGACGGAAGGTGCCGAGATTCTTGTTGTCCTTGGACATCTGGCGCTCGCCTTGGAGCACCACGATTTCAACGGAAGGTTGGCTGTCCGAGTAGGTGGAGAAGGTCTGCGTCTTCTTGGAAGGGATGGTGGTGTTGCGATCGATCATTGCGGTGGAGACTCCACCAGCGGTTTCGATACCGAGCGTGAGCGGAGTCACGTCGAGCAGGAGCACATCGCGCACATCGCCTTGCAGCACGCCACCTTGGATAGCGGCACCGATTGCGACGACTTCGTCCGGGTTCACTCCCTGATGAGGAGGTTTACCGGCAAGCTCATTGGCGATTTCAACCACCTTAGGCATGCGGGTCATACCACCGACAAGCACAAGCTCGTCGATACCTTCGGAGGCGAGATCAGCGTCTTTCAAGCAAGCCTTGAACGGAGCGATCGTGCGCTGGAAGAGCGCGTCACAGACCTGTTCCATCTTGGAGCGAGACAAAGCAATATTCAGATGCTTCGGACCACTCGCGTCGGCCGTGATGAACGGCAGGTTGATGTCGACGGACTGAGCTGAGGAGAGGGCAATCTTGGCTTTCTCAGCTTCTTCCTTGAGGCGTTGAAGCGCCATGGGATCACTGCGAAGGTCGATGCCTTGCTCGGACTTGAATGAATCCACGAGCCAGTTGATGAGGGCCTCATCCCAGTTATCACCACCGAGGTGAGTATCGCCATTGGTGGCCTTCACTTCGAAGACACCGTCACCGATCTCGAGGATGGAAACGTCGAACGTGCCACCACCGAGGTCATAAACCGCGATCTTCTCTTCGGACTTCTTATCGAGACCGTAAGCGAGCGACGCAGCGGTCGGCTCATTGATGATGCGCTTCACTTCGAGGCCAGCGATCTTGCCGGCGTCCTTGGTGGCCTGACGCTGAGCGTCGTTAAAGTAAGCCGGAACCGTAATGACGGCTTCGGTGACAGCACTACCGAGGTAAGCCTCGGCGTCGGCCTTGAGCTTCTGCAGCACAAAGGCGGCGATTTGCTGAGGCGCGAATTGCTCCGTCTTATCACCCACCTGGGCCTCGATGTAAGCGTCGCCGTTTTTACCGGCGACCACCTTATAAGGTAGGTTCTTAACCTCTTCCTGGGATTCGGAAAACTTTCGCCCGATCAACCGCTTCGCGGAGAAGATCGTGTTGCGTGGGTTAGTCACGGCTTGGCGCTTAGCAGCCTGACCGACCAGCCGTTCACCAGTTTTGGTGAATGCGACGATAGACGGCGTTGTGCGTGCGCCTTCTGCGTTGGGAATGACCACGGACTCTCCGCCCTCCATGACGGCCATACAGGAATTCGTGGTGCCTAAATCTATGCCTATAATGCGACTCATGCGAGTGAGTAAGCAATCGATGTGCCGCTGAGAGTGATTTTATTTATTTACTTTAAAAACAATTACTTAGGAATGAAACATCGCCTCTTACGTCCACCTCAAACCGGATATTCGCGTCATGATGTCACAACCTGTGTCACACCTGCCGCATCCGATTGCCCACCGGTGTCACACCTGACATGACACCCTTGCTACGCAGGACAACACGCCTCAAGACTTAGATTTGTGGAGACCGAAATCTTAGTTCCCGACCAACTTCCAGTCATGACCCTGCCCCACATGGCATTTTTTCCGCAGGCACTCATGCCGCTTCATATCTTCGAGACACGTTACCAACAGATGCTGAAGCACGTATTGTCCACCGATCGGATTTTTGCGGTCGCTGGGCTGCACCCCGAATCGGACCCATCCGAAGAACGCGGACAACGCATCGCCACCGCCGGTATCGTGCGGGCCTGCAATCTCAACGATGACGGCACCTCCAATCTCCTCCTGCAGGGCCTGACCCGCGTAGAGTGCCTGAGCATCGTCAGTGAGGAACCGTATCGGACTATTCGCATTCAAACTCTGAGCAGTGATCGGGAAGAGTCAGGTGAACGCAGCAAACGCCTCCGCCTCCGTGTCGAACGCCTGATCAGCCTGCGCCGACAGCTCGGTGGTCCGACCCCGGAAGGATTCACCCAATTTCTGCGTGGAGTGGAAGATCCGGCAGCATTTGTAGATCTAGCGGCGTTCACCCTTTGCCCAAACCCGGCTTTCAAGCAACGCCTCCTCGAGACATTGGACGTCGAACAACGGCTGTTACTCTACGGTGACTCGCTCCGGCACGAGATCGATAAGATGAGCCTACAGAAGAAGTTGCAGGGCCGGCTTCCGAACGAGGACATCGATCGGAACTGAGGGATTCGCCTCGCTGGCTCGCCAATCAGAGCTAGATCGTAGACACGGTCCGCCTTTGCCAAGGCTATGGCGGACAGTTTTAAATTCCATTGTAATTTAAAACTGGCCTGCCAGCCGAAGTTTTAGTCGCCACGGCGACCCCGCCCCTGCGGGACGAAGGATGGAGCCGCTTATCGGAGTCGAACCGATGACCTACTCATTACGAATGAGTCGCTCTACCAACTGAGCTAAAGCGGCGTCTCAAGATTGACGGAAGAAAACCCTCCGTCCTTGTAGGGCAAGCCTCCTTTTTAACTGTGTCCTCCCTCGCCACCGATCTTTTCGACTACGATCTGCCTCCAGAGCTGATCGCACAGACTCCCGCAACTCGCCGAGACGCCTCACGGCTTTTGGTGGTGGATCGTAAAAATCACACCCTTTCACACCGACATTTTCACGACCTTCCGGACTATTTGACCGCTGGAGACACGTTGATTCGAAACAACGCATCCGTGCTACCCGCCCGACTGACCGCGAGACGGCCCACGGGTGGTGCGGTTGAATGCTTTCTGCTCCGGCCCAAAACGGTCGACGGTGCCAATGAGCACTGGTGGTGCTTGCTCCGTCCGGGCAAACGCCTGCCCGAAGGAGCTACTTTTACAAATTCATATGGCTTCGACGGGCGGGTGACGAAGAAATCCCCAGACGGCACGGCGTTGGTGGAATTCACTTCCCATAACCCGGGCGAAACAATCACCGCAATCGCCAATCGACTCGGAGAAATGCCCTTGCCGCCGTATATCGAACGCTCGTCCGATTCAGATCATCGGGTTTCTGACCTCGAGCGATACCAAACCGTCTACGCTGACCGTTCCCGGCAAGTCGCAGTCGCCGCTCCCACCGCCGGATTACATTTCACTCCAGAAATATTGGAGAAGATCAAAAATGGCGGTATCGAATCCGCCGAAGTTACGCTCCATGTTGGCCTGGGGACATTTCGACCCGTAAAAACAGATCTCATCACCGACCACGATATTCATCACGAAATCTACGAGATGCCGGTGGCTACTCAGAAACTGCTGCGACATCCTCTCGGTCGACGCATCGCGGTCGGCACGACATCGGTCCGGGCCATTGAACATCATTTCCAGCAACCGAGCGATGGGACGCCCCTTAACGCGGCAGCAACGGCGGATATTTTCATTTACCCTCCATACCGGTTCGCTGGCGTCGATGCGCTGATAACCAATTTCCACCAGCCCCGCTCCACGTTATTGTGTTTAGTATCAGCCTTTCTGACCCCGGGGACCACCACAGGCATCGAATGGATCCAAGAAATCTACGCCGAAGCTATCAGGGAGAAATATCGCTTTTTCAGTTACGGCGACGCGATGTTGATCCTCTAAGCCCATTTATTCCATGAACGATGACGAACTCCAGACTCTGATCGAGGAAGCGACCTTCGATTACACCATGGGCGACCAAGAGGACGCCCGGACCAAGATTGTGCGCGCGACCGACGCAGCGCCCGGATCATTCGCCGCCTGGCACGCCAGCGCGGAGATCCATCTTAATCTAAAATTGGTGGATGAGGCACTGAATGCTGCGGAAAAGGCTTATGCCCTAAATCCCGAGGATGTATTTATCAATACCACCCTCTCCCGCATCTGGGTGAACAAAGGAAACAAAGATGAGGCGGAAAAATTTGGCGCGGCGGCAAAAATGCTGGGCTGGAAAGACCAACTCAAGACACCTCCCGACCAAAGTGACGGCATAAACTGACCTCAAACTTCGAACTGAGCCGCAATTTCGGCTCATTGACACAGCCAAACTACCCCGCCTAGCCTCCGCGCGAATGGATACGCCTGCCTACACGCTGGAATTTGAAAAGCCCCTCCGAGACCTGACCGCTCAGCTCGAGGGACTTCGTCAACAGTCGATGGAAAACAACCTCGACTTGGATAGTGAGATCGCCGCGATTACCGAAAAGATCGAGGCGACTCAGCGGAGTATATACTCCAACCTCACGCCGTGGCAGCGCGTGCTGATCGCCCGTCATCCGCAACGCCCGTATTCACTCGATTACGTGGGCAGTCTGATCAGCGGGTTCCAAGAACTACACGGCGATCGCCAATTTAATGACGACCAAGCCCTGATCGGTGGCACCGGCTTTTTCGGCGGGCAATCTGTCATGATTATCGCCCAGCAAAAAGGGCGCGATACCAAGGAAAAAATCGCCCGCAATTTCGGGCTCCCTCAACCAGAAGGGTATCGTAAAGCGCTGCGCTTAATGAAGCTCGCGGAGAAATTTAATATCCCCGTCCTCTCCTTTATCGACACTCAAGGTGCCTATCCCGGAATCGGCTCGGAAGAGCGGCATGTATCCGAAGCGATCGCCGTCAACCTACGAGAAATGGCGATGCTGAAAGTGCCGTCCATCGCGGTGATCATTGGCGAAGGTGGATCTGGCGGCGCGTTAGGTATCGGGGTGACCAATCGAGTGCTCATGATGGAGAACAGTTACTACTCAGTGATTACGCCGGAAGGTTGCGCCGCCATTCTCTGGCGCGACGCAGCGGCCGCACCGCAAGCATCGGCCGCGCTGAAACTCGATTCCGTCTCATTAGATAAATTTGGCATTGTGGATGAAGTGATTGCCGAACCCTTTGGCGGCGCCCACCACGACGCCAAGAAGACCACCGAATTTCTCCGAACGGCGCTCCAAAAACACCTAGATGACTTGAAGGGGCTCACCCCGGAGCAACTGGTTGAATCCCGCTACCAACGCTTCCGCAACATAGGTGTTTTCACGGAGGCCACCCTTGCTGCCGAAAGCTGATCAGACGGAAGCAAATTTGACGTCGATTTTTCGTCAGCGAGCCATCAAGGCCTTTTTCTGGTTGGCGCTGACCGTGAACCTGTTGGTCGCAACGCACCATCTGGGCATGGGCAATTTGGCAGGTCATGAATTTCGCCAAACCCAGACGGCACTGAGCATTCTTTTCATCCAACGTGATGACGATTTCTCGTTGGCATACCCTACTCCATTGTTCGGCCCACCCTGGTCCATTCCCATGGAGTTCCCGTTGTATCAATGGACGGTGGCGGGAGTTTCAAATCTTACCAGTTGGACGATTCCTTTCGGCGCCCGTTTTGTATCGCTCGCTTGTTTCTATCTGACTTTACCGGCGATCTATCTCCTTTTGCGAAGGTGGAGATTATCCCTCGGATCGAGTCGGTTGTGTCTCGCTCTGATCCTACTCACACCGGTTTACGTTTTCTATGCTCGGACGGTGTTGATCGAATCAATGGCATTGATGGCCAGTATTTGGTTTCTGTGGCTCTTCGATCGCATGTGTCGCCACCCCAATCTCGGGTGGACGGTGACGGCGGCTCTAGCCGGAGGGATCGCGATCCTGGTGAAAGTCACCACCTTCATTCCGTGGTGCGCCGCAGCTGCGATCATCGGGCTCTGCTGGAGTTGGCGGGAATGGAAAATTGGCGGTATTCGCGCTCTGTCGAAGACCGTTGGCTGGGGTGTATTGGTGGCCAGTGTTCCCGGATGCAGTATCCTCGGCTGGTTGCACTTTACTGACGCGATCAAGGCGCTATCCCCGGGTGGATCCAATCTGGTCTCGTCGGCTCTTTCGGGTGTTAACTTTGGCGGATGGCAAGACCGAGTGGGCGGAGAATCACTGAACTCCCTGGCTCGGGAAATGAGCAAAGGAACCCTACCCTGGTGGACCCTGCTACTGGTAATCGCAGGAGGTATGTTCACGTTTAGACAAGCGGGTAAAAAATCGATGATCCTGGTGCTTTGGTTTGGGGCGACCTTGATGCTTTTCCCGGTTTTGTATCATCGTCACGATTACTATTTCTATGCGGTGGCGGTGCTGCCAGTGTGCGCCCTGGGAGTCATCCTCGATCAATGGCTGCATCATCGCATCATGAAGTGGGTTTCGGTCGTCGGACTCACCGGTATCCTAATAAGTCAGGCGGCCAGCTACCATCGTAACTATTGGCCCTATCAAAACTTAGTTAGTAACGGCGGGACAGGCTTGAACAACTTCATGAAAGATATGCTGCCGCTTAACAGTGCCATCGTAGTTATGGGGCAAGACTGGGCCCCAGTCGTCCCCTATTACACCCAACGCCGCGGCATCATGATTCGGCAAGATGTAGAGAATTCGAACGAGAAATTGGTGATGCATCTGGCGAATCTTGAAGAGACGGAAGTTTCGGCCTTGGTCGTAACCGTCCCCCAAGAACGAAATCCAGACGCGATCAACCTGATTACCCAAAGTCTGGGCTTAGAGTCGGACCCTTCGGTGACTCACTCGAATAGCGACGTCTACCTAGCGAAAAGCCTCCGCTCCCCGACTCTGATCCGATTGGCCGAGAATATGGATTACTCTGGGGTTGAAATCATCGGAGTCCCCGATGCTCCACCGCCTCCGCCTGTCGCCGAACCCATCATTGCCGATGGGTCAATTCAAGCGGTTACGAGCCTGCAAGCTCAACTGCAGTTCTTTCCGATCGTTCCCGCGCCTTACCAATATCGGTGTATGTTTGGGCTCGGAGCAAGCCACCACAACGGCAGCACAGTGCTGGGAGCCCACCCAGATTCGGATATGTGGATTCGCCTTCCCGCGGGAGCGTCAACCGTGAGTTATCAAATTGGCATGGATAGCGGATCGTATAATGCCGTCGACGACTCGGACGGGGTCATATTCACGGTGCGCGGAATAGACTCAACGGGCCAAGAGTTCGAGCTGGCTCAACATCTTTTAGACCCAGCCCACATTCCAGAACATCAATCCGGCGGTGAATTCGTAATCGACTTACCTACAGATCTATCCGAAGTAATACTAAGCACCCGATCCCGACAAAACTACAATTTCGATTGGGCTTACTGGCAATCGGTTGAGATCCGCTAGATAGCACGATACCCACCCCATTTTGTCCGCACCTGCACTCAATCAATCCGCTCTGAAGAAACATCGTTTTGGAATACGGCACGCTTCGTTCGTTCTCGTCGCGATCGCGCTCATTCTACACGTCATTCTGACCACCAAGAATATCGAATCGGGGTTTCTGGCCGGACACGAGTTTCGTCAGGCCCAGACCGGATTGAGTATTAAGTTCATTCAGAAAGATCAGGATTACTCGTTGGCATATCCAACGCCGTTATTTGGGCCCCCATGGTCGATTCCCATGGAGTTCCCTCTCTACCAATGGACTGCTGCGTGGTTGGGCCAGCAATTCGATCTAACGACGGCGTTAAGCGGCCGAGTGGTCTCAATTTTCTGTTTCTACCTCTGCCTACCCGCGATCGTCCTCCTGTTACGAGAAATTCGATTTCAACCAGAACAAATTAATTACGTTCTGGTGCTCGTGCTAACCGCACCGGTTTTTATCTATTTTACGCGAGCCATTTTAATCGAATCGACCGCTCTCTGTTTTAGCCTGTGGTTTCTCTACGGATTTATCCGTCTGAGTAGGTCGGCCCACTGGGGGTGGTGGTTGCTTACCTTCATTTGCGGCAGTCTGGCCGCGGTGGTTAAAGTAACGACCTTTATGGTTTGGGGAATCGGTGCTCTAGTCGGCGGAATTTGGTGGTTCCTGAAAATTCGACGCACGTTGGGGGCCGAGCAAGCCAACCGAAATTTAAGCTGGGCAGCTATCAGTGCCATTCCACCCATTTTGGCTGGAATTTGGTGGGTCGCCACAGCTGATCGCATCAAGCGGCAATCACCGGACGGCCTTTTTCTGACTTCCGAAAACTTACGTGATTTCAACCTCGGATCATGGAGTGATCGCATAGATTTCTCCGTTTGGGAAAGTCTCATCCAAAACTTCAGCTTCGCTCTGTTTCCCGGCTGGATCTTCGCAATTTTGGGGCTCGGTGGACTGGCCGCGGCCGTCATGCGGAAATCGCCCATGATCTTAATTATTTTCCTATGGTCGATTGCCGTTTGGCTCACCTTCCCCGGACTGTATCAGATTCACGACTACTACTTTTACGCCATGGCCTTGATCCCATTGCTGGCAATCGGGTGCTTCGTCAGAGAATTCGGACAAGGTCTCCCAGCCCGAATTATGGCTCCGTTGGTGGTGCTCGCGGTGAGCGGAATTCAACTCAACGGGTATTTCGAGAAATACGCCCCCTCCCAATTTCTGAACAGCAACGGTGGAGAGCGAATGGAGCTCTTTATTCGCGATACTTTTCCTGCCGACGAAGCAGTCGTGGTTTTGGGAGAAAGTTGGTCGCCCAGTATTGCCTACTATATGGAACGACGGTGCTTGATGATTCGAGACCCATTCACCCGCGATCCGGATGCCTTCGAGGAACTTTTGGAGAAATGGAAAGACGTGCCTGTTTCAGGATTATTAATAACGGCTGATTATCGGGGAAACACGGACCTGATAGCGGCCCTGACGGCTCAGTTTGATCTCGAGTCGCCGGTGCTACTCACAGATGGGAATTCGGATTTGCGAGTTGGCAGAAAACTCCGATACCGGTTGATGGCTCACATGGTAAATCATCCCAACGACCACCAACAACTAGAACGTCCGGCGGGATCCGAAATCCCCTTACCGGTCCCTAACACCGATCCGATTATCCCCGGTAGTAAAAAGTCTGCCGTAACGACGAATCAATCAGAAAGCATATTCTTTCAAATCCATCCCACTCCGAGCCACTATCGTTCAAAATTCGGAATGGGTATTAAGTTCGAATCCGATAGATTCGTCATGATCTCACACCCGGACAACGATTTTTGGGTCGACATAGCGGAGGATGCGACCGAGGTATTCGCCGAATTCGGATTGCAGGAAGAGGTCTACCAAAAACCACATGAACACTCCGACGGCGTGAGTTTTCAAATATGGACACGCGATGCCGCAGGAGACGAATCCCAGCTATTCGAACGGTTTGCTGATCCATTCGGAGAACCCGCGGATCGAGGCAAACTGTCTATCTCTTTGCCATTGCCCTCTCCTCGCCCAACTCAGATCCGTTTCTCGACCCGTCCCGGTCCCAATGAAGCTTTCGATTGGGCGTATTGGGGCAATGTAATCGTTCAGTAGACGTCGCCTTGAACTACTTCACGACGAGTAGTTCGCAGCGCGTCGCTTTCTTCGATTCGGGATCGTAGTCGACGAGGGCGCCGCTCAATCGCACGTCTTCGGATGCGACGGCGAAACGGCGAGGCATTCCGTCCAAAAAACGGCTCACAACGGGTTCTACTTCGCGGCCTAAGACACCATGGTAAGGACCGGTCATTCCGACATCGGTAATGAACGCGGTGCCTTTAGGCCGCACCTCCGCATCCGCCGTGGGCACATGGGTGTGGGTGCCCAGCACCGCAGCCGCTCGGCCATCCAAGTGCCAACCGAGAGCAATTTTTTCCGAGGTCGCCTCCGCGTGAATCTCAACCAAAGCGGCGTCGGCGCCGTTGGCCCCCACCGTTTTGGCCAGCATCACATCGGCCGCGAGAAACGGGCATTCCCCCTTCATATTCACAAACGTCCGCCCCAGCACGGTGAATACCGCCAATCGGAAATTTCCTTTTTTCAATATCACATGATCCTTTCCAGGGGATGACGCGGGCAGATTTGCCGGACGGCACACCCGCTCGAATTCATCGATTTCGTGCTCCCAGCCCCTCTGATCCCACACGTGATCCCCCAAAGTGATCGCGTCGATGCCTTGTTCCAGCAGCGTGCGGGCGATCGATCCGGTGATCCCGGCGCCAGCGGCGGCATTTTCTCCATTGGCTATAATGAAGTCCAAATTGTGCTTTTGACGCAATCGAGCGACCCAAGTTGCTATTTTATCCCGACCGGGACGGCCGACTATATCACCAATAAAAAGTATACGAATCACGATCGGAGCCTGATCCTCATCGATAACAAACCAATCTCAAAAGTGCCCGCGCGCGCGTCCCGGGGTGATTACCCAAAGGCTTGTTTTGTTATGAGTTTACATAATTAAAAGCTGCTTCCCTCCGTGGCTTTGGCCGTCTTGACCGCCGGAATATGTGGTTCATCGCTTCGAGCTCAGCCGGTCAACCCCTTCACTATTCATAATCCGACCCAGAGCAGTGGTCCGACCGGGAGCCTCAAAGATATGGGTTTCCCAACCTTCTACTCGTATCGGAAATACACGCCGGCGAAGTTCGCGTTATCCCTGACTGACTTTCCCATTGAAGACGGATCCGTGAAACCGCTAGGGGAAGGGCAATTCAGCCCTGAGACCATGGTTTCACCTCCCCAAGAAGCGGCGCCAATTTGAAATATTGGCCCAGCATTTGAAAGTGGTTGCCACCGCTCTGGAAGAATCGGAATCCGAGCTAAGGCTAGGATTACCCAGAATCACCTCCGATGAAGGCCGCGAGCCCTGCCCTCAACCCAGCGACGTTGACTTTGCTTGCCTCTCCCGAACGCCGCCTTCTCGCCTCCGCGAACTCCAGATACTAGATATTTTGCGGGTCGGCACAGCCAGACTACATCGTTGCCGTATAGATCGCAGGGCTCGTTTGCTTGTTTCGGTGGCGCGTTACACGCTTGCCAGTGCCCAAACGGGTAAGTTTTTATCGAATCCCTTTTGTCCAACAAACGACCCGCCATGAAAGCCTCTAACGCACCCAGTGACTTCCCAGCTCCCGAAATCGGGCCCGAAATGAACGGCGCCGATGTCGTCGTGGAAAGCCTCATTCGTGAAGGTGTCGACGTGATCTTCGCCTACCCCGGCGGCGCATCCCAGGAACTGCATCAAGCCCTCGCGCGCACCGACAAGATCCGCACCATCCTGCCTCGCCACGAACAAGGCGGCTCATTTGCGGCCGAAGGTTACGCTCGGGTCAAAGGTGATGTTGGCGTTTGCATGGCAACCAGCGGTCCCGGGGCCACCAATCTCGTTTCGGCTATCGCCGATGCTTACATGGATTCAATTCCGTTGGTTTCGATCACCGGGCAGGTCTACTCGAAGTTCATTGGCAAGGCGGCTTTCCAAGAGACCGATTTTTACGGCATGACGCTACCGATCGTGAAGCATTCCTACCTCGTGATGGATGCCGCTGAATTACCGCGCATCATCAAGGAAGCTTTTCACCTCGCTCGAACCGGCCGTCCTGGCCCAGTCGTCATTGATGTCCCCAAGGATGTCCAACAGGCGCGCCTTTGCCCCGTTTTCCCAGCCACCGTCACATTCGCCAATCCCACGATTAGCGAAATTCCCAAAGCAAATGATGATGAACTGAAAAACGTTCTCGAACTCATCGCCGGCGCAGAACGCCCCATCATCTATGCTGGTGGTGGTATCATCTCGGCCGACGGTTGCCAAGAGCTGCGCGATTTCGCCCGTGCGGCCAATATCCCCGTCTCTACCACGCTGATGGGAATCGGTGCATTTCCAGAGACCGACGACCTCTCACTCCACTGGTTTGGCATGCACGGTGCCGCATACGGCAACTGGGCCGTCGATCAGGCCGATCTCGTTCTCTGCCTCGGAGCCCGCTTCGATGATCGCATCACCGGAAACGTCGATAAATTCGCCGAAAAGGCTACGATCGTGCACATCGACATCGATGCTTCGGAGCACAACAAGAACAAGCAGGTCGCCTTCCCGATCGTCTCCGATATCAAGTTTGCCTTGGGCCGCCTGAACGAACTGATCGCGAGCAATAAATTCACTCCGCCAGCGACGGAAGCGTGGCACACCCAAGTCCAAACTTGGAAACGTGAACATCCGTTTTCCTTCAAGGCCGGGCCGCAAATCACTTCGCAAGAGGCCATCCAAGTCCTTTACGAGCAAACCAAGGGCGATGCCATCATCACGACTGGCGTTGGCCAGCACCAGATGTGGGCTGCTCAGTTCTACCGCTTTGACGAGCCCCGTCGTTACATCAGTTCCCTCGGCCTCGGTGCCATGGGATTCGGTTATCCTGCCGCGCTCGGAGCCAAAGTGGCCGCACCGGACAAGCAGGTCATCGACATCGATGGAGATGGTTCGTTCGCCATGAACATCCAGGAACTCGCCACCGCGAAGATCGAAAAGATCAACGCCAAAGCGCTTATTCTCAACAACCAGCATCTCGGCATGGTCGTCCAATGGGAGGACCGTTTCTATGACGGTATCCGTGGCGACACCATTCTCGGCGATAAGGACAACATTGGTAGCCCGGAAAATCCCGATGGCCTCTATCCCGATTTCGTTAAGATCGCTGATGGCTACGGGGTCAAAGGTCGCCGGGTGATCAAACGCGAGGAATTGCGGGAGGCCATCCAAGAGATGCTCGACCATGACGGGCCCTACGTGCTCGACGTGATTGTGCCATTCACCGAACACGTGATGCCCATGGTTCCAGCTGGTCAAACGGTGAAACAAATGATCCTCGAATAGAGCTTCACCCAAACAATTCACAACAAAGCCCGGACCATTTCAGTCCGGGCTTTTTGTTGGCGGACAGTCCGGAGAACTAAGACACGGACCGAGAGTGATACTCCAAAAGCAACTCCACTCGCTTCAATTCCCGCAGCACGCGATTACTGTGCATCTCTAGCCAAAACCAAACCTTCAGGAAGGAAATAAATAACACGTTGAAGAAACAGAATCCGCCCCACAGCAGCTGCTCGCGAACTTCAGGAGCGTGATAGAACTCAAAGCCCGACCAGCCCGCCAGCAAAACGGCGATCAATTAATCGATCGAGGTGGCGAAGGATTGGGGCGATTTCACTGCCATGTTCGCTCCCAAGAATCGCCATCACCCCTTCCAGCGCGACCGAAAAAAACCACCCCGCCGCAGCGAGGTGGTCGAAAATCCTAGAAGACGAGAAACCGCCTTAGCTGTTCGGAACCGTCGCGATGGTCTGAAGCACGCGGGAAGCGATCGCATAAGGGTCGCCCGCCGAGTTTGGACGGCGATCCTCAAGGTAGCCTTTCCAACCGGCTTCTTTGAAGCCGTGAGGAACGCGGATCGAAGCGCCACGATCGGCGATTCCCCAAGAGAATTGGTCGATCGATTGGGTCTCGTGTAGGCCGGTCAGACGCAGGTGGTTGTCCGGTCCGTAAACTGCGATGTGTTCTTCGCGGAACTTCGAGAAGGCGTCCATGAGAGCCTTGAAGTAATCTTCGCCGCCTACTTCACGCATATACTTGGTGGAGAAGTTACAGTGCATACCGGAGCCATTCCAATCCATTGGATCGTCGTAGGCGCCGAGGAGTGGTTTACAGTGATACTCAATGTCCACGCCATACTTCTCACCGATACGTTGGAGAAGGTAGCGAGCCACCCAGATCTCATCGGCGGCACGTTTGGAGCCCTTGCCGAAGACTTGGAATTCCCACTGGCCCTTGGCCACTTCGGCATTGATGCCTTCGTGGTTGATGCCGGCGTCGAGACAAGCATCGAGATGCTCCTCAACAATGGTGCGGGCGATGTCGCCTACGTTACCGAAACCTACGCCGGTGTAGTAACCACCCTGAGGGGCTGGATATCCTCCCTCAGGGAAGCCGAGTGGGCGACCGTGTTGATAAAAGAAGTATTCCTGCTCGAAGCCGAACCAGGTGTCCACTTCGTCGAGGATGGTGGCGCGCGTATTGGAAGGATGCGGAGACCCGTCAGGGAGCATAACTTCGGTCATCACGACGAATCCGTTGATCCGGCTCGTGTCCGGGTAGAGCGCGACTGGCTTGAGCAAGCAATCGGAGTTGCTGCCCTCGGCCTGCTTGGTCGAGCTACCGTCGAAGCCCCATTCTGGGCAGTCTTCGAGCGAGAAGTTCTCGGGATCGCCATCGACGATCTTAGTTTTACCACGGAGGCCAGCGACTGGCGTGTAGCCGTCGAGCCAGATGTATTCCAGTTTCAGTTTAGCCATATCTGTAAGGGTCTAGTAACGAATAAGAAGAGTTTGCTGCTTAAGCGCCGGTGCCACGGAAGGTGGCCGGCAAATAAAAGTTAGCTAGAATCAAGCCAACACCTTCTCAAATAGAGCCCCTTAAGTGCCAGTTAGAAATAAAATTCATGGATAAACGCTCATTTCTGATTCGATTCTGGCGCCCGAATAGACGAACATTCCTCCAACTCCCCTAACTGTCGCACTTTCCACCATGCCCGAAGCCAAAAATACCCGCACCGCCAGCGTGCACATCGGCTACGACGGCAAGGTGCACAAATCTTACCGTGATCGCCTGGCTGACCAAAGAATGGCCATCGAAGTGGCGGTTTTGAAACACCTAGGTGAGCAAAATTGCTCATTTGTGCCCAAACTTGTCGAAGTAGACTGGGAAAATAAGAAGATCGTAACCACCAATTGTGGCACTCGAGTCCAACACTTGAGCGACAAAAAGATCAAAAGCCTCTTCGCGCAGCTCGAGCGATTCGGCGTGCGTCACGAGGATCCGTTTTTGCGCAACATCACCTACCGCAACAGCGACGGCCAATTCTGCCTCATCGATTTCGAATTCGCCACCTTGATCGATAATCCCGAGGTCTCGTTGAAACCAGTCCTAGCCACCGATCTAGAAGCACACGATGGCTGAACCGATCCCGCAAAAAATCCGTTGGTCTGGGCACTCTGATGTGGGCCGATTTCGCAAGAATAACGAGGACACCTTTCTCGGCCTCCTCTTCAACGGACAAGACATCCAATACCTCGGAAAATCTGGTGTAGGTTCCCTCGACGATATGGATTTCGTATTCGCCGTTAGCGATGGCATGGGCGGCAAGGCTGCGGGCGAATTCGCCAGTAAGATCACGATCGAACAGACCGCTAAACTTCTTCCCCGCAGTTTTCGCCACTCCGCCCGTGGCATGGTGACCGGTTTCAACGATATCCTCGAAGAGCTCTTCGACAAGATTCACCACGCCATCACTTACCTCGGTAATTCCTACGAAGAATGCTCCGGCATGGGCGCAACGCTGAGCCTGGCCTGGCTGACTCCCGGCTGGCTCTATTTCGGTCACGTCGGCGACAGCCGGATCTACTACTTCCCCGCCGCGGGAGGTATGAAACAAATCACCAACGATCACACCCGGCCGGGCTGGCTCCGCCGCAAAGGTGAGATCAACGAACGCGAAGCGCGAAGCCATCCCGCCAAACATGGGCTACAGCAAGGTCTCGGCAGCAGTTTCCAGTTTCTTGAGCCGCAAATCGGAGCCGTCGCGTGCGAACCCGGCGACAAATTCCTGATCTGCTCCGACGGCCTCATCGATGGACTGTGGGATCACCGCATCGCCGACATTCTACAAGAAAAGTATGATCCAGAAATCGCGCAGCTGCTTGTGGACGAGGCCGTCGCTGCATCCGGTCGCGACAATACCACCGCGCTTGTCGTGGAGGTCACTGCTTGAGCGAAGACCGCACGCTGCTCTTCATCTACGGCACGCTCAAAACCGGCGCGAGTAATCACGCTGTCCTCGCCGACCAGGAGTTCATCGCAGCGGTAAATACCATCCCTGGCAGCCGACTCTACGTCGTCGCTGACTATCCTGGAGTGGTGAAAGACCCGACGGACAAACACGGCGTGCAAGGTGAACTTTGGTCAGTCGACAACGACGCCCTCGCCCGCCTCGATGCCTTCGAAGGTCTCCCCGAAAAACTCTACCGCCGCGATCGGGTGACCCTGGCATCCCCCCACGAATCTACTGTCGTAGAAACATACTACTATCTCAGAACCACTCGAGGCCGCCGGCCCATCATCAGCGGTAACTGGCCCACCGATGGACGACTCGTGCCTTAAACTAAACTCGATTGATCGTTCTCGACTCCGGGTGATTGCGGAGATTTCAGCACCGCTTCGGGCACGCGCTTGACGGTTTGGAATTTGGCGCGGAAGAGGTGGTCCATTTTTTCCTGCAGGTCCGCGGGGACCTGGGCGATCATGTCTTCGAGTTCAGGCAAGGGCCCTCCGTCTAGGGTATCTCTGACCGCTTCTTTTCGGCGATTGGGTGCGGCTGTGGCATGGCGTTGAGCATCCTCCACTTCCATCGCCGCCTTCATCGCGGCTTCGCGTTCTTCGTCGATCCACGGAGCGGATTCCGGTTGCTCGGGCGCCGGCGCAGCCCGGTTCACCGTCGGCGTGACTGGTCCGGAGGACTCCGTGCGATTGAGCGCACTCCTCACCGCGATTGGATTACTAGCGATCGCCTTAGCCCGTTTTTCGGCGCCGACCAAATCATCGGCCAACACCTCTGCTAGCCGCACTTCGAGCCGGTCAATTAGGGCTTTTTTTTTTCGTCCGCAGCCGGAGCAGCTTCGGCGAGCATGGAGATCTCTTTGATCAAACTATCAATCGCGCGAGCGCGACTGGCTTCGACCGCCTTTAGTAAAGTCACCTCTAAATTAATCTTCTCGGCCAAGCCCAACTTCACGCCGCCTTCACCTTCGCGCAAAGCGTCGAGGAGGCGGGTAACTTGTTCGGTGGTGAGGGAGTGTTCGAGTTGGGTGGTCTTACCGCCTTGGGCGATCGAATCGAGCAGCGCCTCACGCACGACTTCCTGCAAATCGGAGAGAAGGCGGACTAGGTCGCGGCCTGATTCGTCACATTCATCAACCAACGAAATAATTTTGGCGTGATTACCCGAAGCCACCGCACTACCGAGTTCAGTTAACTTCGCCGCTGAGACCAAACCATAGACATCGAGCACATCCGGCTCATCGATCTCTTCGCCACAGAACGAGATCATTTGGTCAAAGATTGATTGGGCATCCCGCATGCCGCCATCCGCCATTCGAGCGATACATTTAACCGCTGAATCACTAATTTTAACGGATTCGTCGGCCGCGATCTTTAGGAGGCGTTCGATGATCAGTGGCGCTGGGATCGGCTTGAGATCAAAGCGCTGACACCGGGAGATGATTGTAGGCAGAACCTTTTGCGGGTCGGTCGTAGCAAAGACGAACTTCACGTGCTCAGGCGGCTCCTCGAGGGTCTTGAGTAGGGCATTAAATGCCTGAGCCGAGAGCATGTGCACCTCGTCGATGATGTAGATTTTAAACTTACCCTGCGCCGGTGCGTATTGGACCGTCTCGCGCAGGTCGCGCACCTGATCCACCCCGTTGTTGGATGCGCCATCGATCTCCATGACATCGAGGTGAGTGCCTTCCGCGATGGAGATACACGCCTCGTCGTTCGGGTCGAAGTCGGCTTTGGGACCGTCCGTGCAGTTGAGTGCCTTGGCAAAAATTCGCGCCGTGGATGTCTTACCGGTGCCACGCGGGCCGACGAGGAGGTAGGCGTGAGCAATCCGATCGCGGGCGATGGCATTGCTCAAGGTCCGCACCACATGGTCCTGCCCCACGACGTCCGCGAAGGTCTGCGGGCGCCATTTGCGGGCGATAACTTGATAAGCTTTGGAAGACAACAAAGATGAGAAAAAGGGCTGATTGCCGGAACCGGAAGCTCAAAACCACGCCGTCCACCATCATTTCAGGTTTTCAGCGTCTCAGCGTTTCAGCATTTAAAAAAGAGGTGGCCAAGCATTCCACGGCACTGAGAAAACGTCACTACCGTTGCTACCTTCCGGTCCTGGCGGAGTTCGTGCGGCTGCCCATGCATGGCGCCTGGCCAACGCGAAACTGAGCGACGCCGTCCCCCCGGATCAATGAGAAACTTCAAACTCAGGCATTCCAACCGTCCAATTCCTTCCGGAATCGACGATCGAACTTCAATCCGGCCGCACATGCGATCGCTCCCGCGAGGACTTCGGGCTGGGGTTTACCTACCTCTGCGTCAGCTTTAGCGTAGACGGTGGCGGGCACGCGTGGGCCGGCGGGGCTGATCACAAAAATGACTCCGCGCTCGAGTCCGCGTTCCGCCGCTTGACGATCGAGTCCCTCCATCGCGGTGGCAGGCATCATCCAAAGCGTGCCCCACGTATTTGCACCGGCCTCAGGCTTCAAATTCGCGAAACCGGAGGGGTTGAAGGTGAATCGTCGATCGGACGCCTTCGCCAAACCCATCAAATCGCACAGCGGATCAACCTGCTCCATCTGGACCTCGGAGGCCACGTCGCCGTAAGCAAAAAAAAGAAAACCAGAAGCCATATATCAATCTTGGGTGAGCAGAGTTTCGATGCGTTCTAAAATACCTTCAACCGGCCACATCCGGCCGATTCCTTCATACCCGCAGGCGAGCATTCCCTCCTCAGGGCCAATGAAATGCACCCCGCGTTCGCGTAGGGTCGCAACATTCGCCACGGTCGCCGGGTGGGCCCACATTTTACCATTCATAGCTGGGGCCATCAGAATCGGGCATCGAGCGACGAGATGGAGTGAGGAGAGGAAATCTGGGGCAAGGCCATGCGCGAACTGAGCAATGACGTCGGCCGTAGCGGGCGCGACGACGAGTAGATCGGCCTTGTCGGCCAATTCCACGTGACCGGGTTGCCAGCCGTTACCCTCTTCCCACAGGTCATCCGCCACCGGTTGACGTGCTAGGGTCTGGATGGTGAGTGGCGTGATAAACTTCGCCCCTCCACGCGTGAGCACGGAATGAACCACCGCTTCGCGTTTGCGCAGCTGACTCACCAGATCCGCGGCTTTGTAGGCAGCGATTGATCCGGTTATTCCCAGAATGATCTGTTTCTCCGCGAGAGAGGACGACATGCAGCGCAGCTAAGGGACCTACCCTAGTGACCTCAAGCGTGGTCTCACTTTCCTTCTTCGGCCGGAGGAAGTGGTGGCGGTGGACCATGGGGATGAGGAGGTTGTGGTCCCTTCCGTTCGCCATGAGGTCCGCGACGGGAGCCATCGCCCCGGCGATCGCTTTGCTGCGACTCCCAACGTTTGCTCTGACGTTCCTGCCATTCGTTGAATTCGATCTGCTGCTCCTTATTGAGCACGGTAAAAATCTGTTCGTCCAACGTCTTCATCGTCTCGCGAGCAGCCCGGCGTTGTTCCTGCATCTCGATCCAAGCCGTATCTACCATGACCTTAACCGTGGCCTGCTGGGTATCGGTCAGCTCAAACCTCTCCGTAAAATGGCGAACGAGTTTCGGCGCAAATTGGCCGGATTCCCTTCCTTGCTTCACCATTCGATCAGCCAACCGTAGCGAAAGGAATCCACCGGCCACCGCTCCGGCCACAAATACGCCAGCGAAAATCACCCAAACTTTCCATGAAGGCGCGTTGTTCATGACAGGTCTAAGAGCGCGGTCACCGGGTCATCGGCATCGAGCACATCACGTTCAATGGAGTCAGAAATCGATTCGAGATTGAAGACGACGCTCATGGCCGCAATGGCACCCGCCAATCCAAGTGCCCGCCATGCGCGACGTTCAAACAGGATACCCCAGGAAGCCTCTTCGGCTTTTTGGCGAGCGAGGGCGACTACCCGGGTCGCAAAACCCAAGGGTACAGCCGTATCCAAGCCATCCGGCTCGGTGCCGGCTTCACGTGCTCGATTTACTAATTTGTTTAATGCGGTAGGTTTCATAGCGATTCCTCGGCTTTTAGTTGTTCTAAAAAAAATTTCATCTTTCTGCGAGCCCGGAAAGCCCGGACCTTAACCAATGTTGTGTTCCACCCCGTCTCAGCCGCGACTTCAGCGAGAGATTTCTGCTCTAAATTGATCATCTGCACGATCATCCGGTCTTCGGGTTTTAACTGATCCATCAATTTTTCTAAAAGTTCTTTCGCCGCTAACGCCTCGCCCTGATGGACAGCCGACTCGTCCTTCGTCACCACATCGAGCATTACTGCCTCCTCTTCCGACAGATCTGCGTAGCGGAACTCCGGCCGCCGCTCCTGTTTGCGCAGCTGGTCGATACACGTCGTCACCGAAATCCGCGACACCCAGTGGGTGAACGGCATATCGCCACGGTATTGTTCGATTCGGGAAAACATTTTCAAAAAGATGTCCTGAGCCAGATCTTCCTCGGATACCCGACGGGGCAAACGAGACCGCACAATTCGAATGACCTGCGGGTAAAGGAATTCCACCAGATCATGAGCTGCCGACTGGTCGCCCGCCTGCACCAACGCCAAACACGCCGGGAGGTCAAAGGCGTCGGAATCGATGGGCATAAGGGAAAGAAGAACCAGGCATACACAGGATACAAGACGGCGCATTACCTTTTTGGTTACACTCAACTCAAAATTGATTCCGACCCTTGACTCCCTGCCCCGTCGCGTCGATAACCCGTTCGTAATGCGATTATTCGCTATTGAGCTGCTTCGACTTAGCTAGACGCACGATCCCTCGGATCCCCGTGCGGGACTGATTGTGCGTCCAAATCGCTTTAGTGCAGCTCCTACCGACGGACAATCCGGCCGGTCAGGGCTTGTTCCTTCCCGTTCCGTCCTATCATTTTTGTTCATAGCGCCACATTCGCGCCGCCCAACTCCTCCTTTTCTCCCATGTCCTTCGATCCCGCCTCCAAATACCGCGCCTTCCCGCCGGTAGATCTGCCCAACCGTCAGTGGCCCAGCCGCACCCTCACCCAAGCCCCCATCTGGTGCAGTGTGGATCTGCGCGATGGCAATCAAGCCCTCGCCCAGCCCATGAGCGTGGAAGAAAAACTCGAGTATTTCGCCATGCTGGTGGGTATCGGCTTCAAGGAAATCGAAGTCGGCTTCCCTTCTGCTTCTCAAATCGAATTCGATTTTTGCCGACGCCTTATCGATGAGGATCGGATCCCTGCCGACGTCTCGATCCAGATTCTCTGCCAATGTCGGGCGGATCTGATCAACCGCTCCTGCGAAGCTATCTCCGGTGCTAAAAACGTCATTTTCCACCTCTACAACTCCACGTCCCCCGCCCAGCGCAACTACGTCTTCGGCGCCGATCGCCCTGCGATCATGAAAATCGCTACCGACGCGGTCGCGCTGCTCAAAACCAAAGCTCCGGCTTTGACCGAGGCCGGCACGCACTTGCAGCTGGAATATTCGCCCGAGAGTTTCACCAGCACCGAACTGGATTTTGCTTTAGAAATCTGTGAATCGGTCACCGATGTCTGGCAACCCAGCCCCGACAATAAGATCATTCTGAATCTGCCTGCGACGGTCGAATACGCGACCCCCAACGTCCACGCCGACCAGATCGAGTGGATGGGCCAAAACCTAACCCGTCGCGAATCCACCATCATTTCTCTGCACACTCACAATGATCGCGGCACCGGCATCGCTGCAACCGAGTTGGGCCTCTTGGCCGGCGCAGACCGCGTCGAAGGTACCCTCTTCGGCAACGGTGAGCGCACCGGCAACCTCGATATCGTGGTGGTGGCTTTAAATCTGTTCACCCATGGGATCGATCCGCAGTTGGACTTCTCCGACCTCAACAACATCCGCGAGATCTACGAACGCACCACCCGCATGGAGGTTCCGGCCCGTCAGCCTTATGGCGGCGACCTGGTCTTCACTGCATTTTCCGGATCACACCAAGATGCGATCAAGAAGTCGTGGGACAAACAGACTCCCGGCCAACCTTGGGACGTGCTCTACATCCCGGTGGACCCGGCCGATATCGGTCGAAACTACAAAGCGATCATCCGCATCAATTCGCAGTCGGGCAAAGGCGGTGTCGCCTACATCCTCGAACAGGAATTTGGCTACATCTTGCCCAAGGGCATGCACCGCGAGTTTGGCCCGATCATAAACCGAGTCGCCGACACCAAGGGCGAAGAACTCTCGGCCGATGATCTGCACGGCGTCTTTCGTGCGGAATACCTCGATCGGCGGTCGCCCATCGAGATCCACGACTTTCGCACCACCGAAAAAGACCGTGTCGTCACCTGCGAGGCCGACGTTTCGATCAACAGTGAAGCCCAGACCCTCACCGCTTCCGGCAATGGTCCAATCAACGCCTTCGTCACCGCGATCCGCGAGGCAGGTCTGCTGCAGTTCGAATTCTTGAACTACTCTGAGCACTCCATCGGTTCCGGAGCCCGGGCGCAGGCGATCAGTTACATCCAGATCAAACCCGAAGACGGCCCCGCCCTCTACGGCGCCGGCATCGATACGAGTATCGAAATCGCTTCGATCAAAGGTGTGGTCAGCGCCATCAACCGCGCTCTCGCCCGCTGATCAGGAGAAATATCTCTCCAACTCTCCGCGAATCGCTCAGTCCCATTGTCACGTAATACGTGACAGTGGGATTAGGCACGTTCGACGCGGCGAAATAGCCAAATGCCCAAGGACAGGAAAAGGACCGCGGGCAACCACATCAGTAGGTCCGGTCGCCACTGCGGTTGTTTCTCCAACCACGAAACCACGATCGTCAAAAAGTAGTAGGCCATCACCAACACCAACGCCACGCCGAGGTTGGCCGAGGTTTCCGTGCGCGACACCCGAATGCCCAACGGAACCGCAATGATCGCGAACGCGAGCACCGCCACAGCGGTGGAGGCTTTTTCGGAAATCGCTAAGGACACCTTCATGTGTTCGGCGACATTGCCCTCCACAAAGTGACGATCCTTCACCGCAGCCAATTGGTCGTAGGTCAGCGATTTGTAGCGAATCCGCGCCTTGCGCTGATTGAATAGGTCATCGACTTGGAAAACCAGCGGAACTTCTCCAACCGTGGTCGTGCCGCGCACTTTGCTGAAGTCTTCCGGATCCGTTTCGTTGCGAGCCTCCGCCGACACCTCGCGCATCGTTACCCGCAATGATGCGGTTGGCTCGTCAAATACCACCCGGCCGCTCTTCGCCCGTCCGGATTCCTGCACGCGGTCTTCGTCATCGAGGCGCCAGAACCAGATATCACGTAGCTCCGAACCTTCCACCGACTCGACGTAAACCACCATATTCGGGAAATCGCGCACGAAGGTTTTCGGCACAATGAAGCTCAAAGGGTTGGTCTGCACCGCATCGGCTAGAATCGTCTTATAGGCCGTGCGAGCGCGCGGCATGAATTCGAAATTGATCAACAGAGCGACCATGGTAGCGAGCACTCCCAGCAAAATAACGGGGCGCGCGACGTAAAACAGGCTCAGTCCGGCCGCCCGCATGGCCGTGATTTCCTGCTGCGCGGACATGCGTCCGAGGACCAACAATACCCCCGCCAGCATACCCATAGGCAACGCGTAGGCTGCGACATACGGCACCAGCAGGCCTATCATATACAGGAAAGTCAGCGGCTCAATCTGTCCCGCCAGCATGCGTCCCATCATGTCCTTGAGCACGTTACCCAAGATCAAAACCGCCGCGAAAAGCCCCACCGCCGCCAAGCAGGTGATCAAAACGTTCCAAAAAATATGGCGGTGTAACAGATTCATTTCGTTCGAGCCGTGGGTTGCATTCGTCCCGCCAAACCCCTCGCATTCCAAGCATGAAGTTTGAGCCCAGTCGCCAACCCCTCACTGGAGAGACCCTTGAGTCTCTCACAGCGAAGCTGCGCGAACACGGCGAACCAGCGTTCCGCGCCAAGCAAATCATGGAGTGGCTTTACAAGAAAAGAGCCCGCTCCTGGGACGACATGACCAACCTCTCGAAACCACTTCGGGGTTGGTTGGCCGAGACATTTGAGCTCCTGCCCATGAGTCTCGTTCACGGGAAACAGTCGCTGGATGTGACCGATAAGTTGCTCCTAGAACTGGGTGACAAATTGCTCATCGAGACGGTTATCATCCGGGTGCCACAGGAAGGCGTCGGCCTCGAAAACTCCCGCAAGACCATCTGTATCTCTACCCAAGTTGGCTGTGCGATGGGCTGCAAATTCTGCGCATCCGGGCTGATGGGCCTAAAACGTGACCTCAGTGCCGGTGAGATCGTCGCTCAGCTTCTACATGTTTGCTACCGCGAGGACGGACGCACCGAGCGCGCGCGCGCTGAACTCGCTTCGTTCGATAATATCGTGGTCATGGGCATGGGCGAACCGCTCGCCAACTACGAGGCCATCTCCACGGCCCTCGAAATCATCAATGCCAATTGGGGCCTCGGTTTCGGCGCTCGCCGGATCACTCTCTCCACCAGTGGACTGGTGCCCAACATCCTCAAGTTAGCCGATAATCCTCTCGATGTGCGTCTCGCGATCTCTCTGCACGGCGCCACCGATGAGGTGCGCTCGAGGATCATGCCGATCAACAAAGCCTACCCGCTAGCCAAATTGATCCCGGCCGTGAAGGCATTCAACGAGAAGCACGGACGCATGGTGACGCTCGAATTTATTTTGATCGAGGACGTCAATGACTCGCTCGACCAAGCCCGAAAACTCCGCGACATCGCCCGAGATCTTCACGCGCACGTGAACCTCATTCCCTACAACACCGTCGAGGGACTCGAGTGGAAACGGCCATCTCTCGGCCGGCAGCAGAAATTCGTCGAGATCCTCCGCGAAGGCCGCGTCTCCGCTACGCTCCGTCGTGAAAAAGGCCACGACATCGACGCTGCCTGCGGTCAACTACGCCTAAAAACGGAAAAGGATCGCGAGGTCGCTGCGCTCGAAGAGGCAGGCAACAACTAGCAAGGATCAAGAACCCACCGTTCTTCTTTCCCTTCTAGAGCAGAGGTCGGCTCGGACTCCGAAGCTTTCAGTGACGGCATCCGACTTCGGTCCTCTGCCTCATAGCCGGATCATCTAGTCCGAGGATTGATCCTCTTCTTCAACCGCTTCCGGCGGAGCCAATCCCAAGTCCCCGATCACGTCCACGTGCGGCAACGCAACATCCAGCGCCGCAACATCGGCTGCGGTATTCGCCACAAAAAGCTGACGCAAATTCGCAAAACTACCCGGCGTGATCTCGGCATTCACATCGACCGCTGTCCCGAATAAATTAAGCCGCTGAAGTCCCGGTGTTTTGCCCAAAATGGCAAACACTTCGTTACCGACGGAAGTCTCGCTCAGATCGAGCTCGTTCAGTTGAGACGATTCCGCGAGCACCCGAAGTAGCGATTCACTGACTGGTAATCCTGAGACATCGACTTTAACCGAAGCCTGCAATAGAGGCAGCAGTGATTCCAGGTCCTCTGTCGTGAGCAAATGGCGATAGGTCGCTGGAGAAAAATGGAGGCGATCCGACTCTAGATCCTCGAACGAGAATCCCAATCGTTGATGCTCTGGCAAAGCGGCCAGATCCGCGGCCAAACGCTCTCGATTGATGACTCGCTGTTCGGCCTCCTCGGCCTCTTGAGCCTCCCGGGCCTCCAACGCGTCCGGATCTTCCAAGAGCCGGTAAATCGGAACCATGAGCGCCGCGAGTTCAGCTGGTGGCTCTTCACCCGAAACCACCTGATCAAGTTCAGCTCCCGAGCTCACCCAATATTCCAAACCCGCCAATTCAGGTGGCGTGATCTGAGGCCGATTGGGTGGCGGCATGTGATCGTTATGGGAGTCGGGCAAACTAATGAATGTGATGATCGACGAGCGCTCTAGATCACCGGGAAACAGCACCGCTCCGTGCTCCCCGCCCGCGACGATGGCCTCGAACGAATCTAGTCGCAGCCGGCCGTTTTGTTTGGCCGGACCATGACATGCGACGCACTTCGCGCCCAAGATCGGCACCACGATCTCGTCGTAGACCCGCACCTCAGGTCCAAACTCACCGAACTTCGCGAAGCGTTGCGGATCATTAAGCCAAGGCGCCCCCGCAAACGGATCCCCGTGCACCATCAAGCCACCGTAGTGACCAGTCACAGAAACCGCACCAATCACTCCACCGGTGATCATGTCGCGGGCCCATCGTGCGGTTTCCCAGCATGACGCCGCCAAACCCACCCAACAAAGACTGCTAAAAATAGCCGCTCCCCAGAGGTGCCAGGTTAGATGCTCGCTCTGGTATCCGCCGCCCATGACGAGCAGGTAACCCGTGCCGAACGATACGGTGGCGGTGACCGCGGCTAACACCCAGAGCAGCCGATCCTCGCCCTCGGTCGATGTTCCCCGCCAACGTCGCCAGACTGTTTGCAGAGCGATCGCGATCACGATGCCGATGGGCAGATGCAGAACCACGGGATGGAAACCGCCTAGAAAATCGCCCCACAATGAAACGACCTCCAACCGATCCAGTTGATACGCTAACCCGCCGAGCAAGGCCATCGCTACGATGGCCACGCCGATCAACTTTAAGAGATTTGAGAAAGGTTTTGCCATGCAGGGAGAATCAGCTCACGCGAAGATTTCGGATACAACGCGTGGCGGATCGCCCACCCCGGTGAGTTTCTGATCGAGCCCCTGGTAGGGGTAAGTCAGCGACTGACTATCAAAACCGAGTGAATGCAGCATCGTCGCCTGCAGATCACGCACATGCACGGGGTTGTCATGCACGAAAAAGCCCAATGGATCCGTCTCACCGATTGAAGTTCCGCCCTTCACGCCGGCTCCCGCCATCCACATCGTAAACGCTTCTTTGTGATGATCACGACCATACGTCTCGGATACGATGCCGTGCCGCAGTTCACGCATGGGCGTGCGACCAAATTCCCCGCCCCACACGACCAATGTATCATCGAGTAAACCGCGTTGTTTGAGATCCTTGAGCAGTGCGGCAATCGGACGATCGATTTCACCGCACTTCTTTTTTAGGCCCTTATCGATGGTATTGTCGCCGTTACCGTGGTGATCCCATCCCCAGTCATAGAGTTGCACGTAACGCACGCCCTGCTCAACCAAACGACGGGCCAAGAGACAGTTATTTGCGAAGGATTCCTCGCCCGGTGAGGTGCCATACATCTCATGGATATATTCAGGCTCCTGCTTTAAATCCATCACTTCAGACGCATGCATCTGCATCCGATAAGCCATCTCGTATTGGGACACCCGGGTAAGCGTTTCCGGGTCGCCGACTTCCTCATGGGTGCGTCGATTGATCTTGTCGATCGCGTCGACCATCATGCGTCGCTGGTTGCGGCGCACGCCATTTGGGTTTTCCAGATAGAGAATGGGATCACCGGCCGATCGGCACTGCACGCCCTGATAAACCGAGGGCAGAAATCCGCCACTCCACGCTGCTTTCCCTGCCGAAGGATTCTGACCACCTGAAACGAGCACCATGAATCCGGGCAGGTTTTGATTTTCCGTGCCCAGCCCATAGGTGACCCATGAGCCAAACGATGCGTGCCCCGGCTGCGCATTGCCGGTGTGTAATAACAACTGAGCCGGCGCGTGATTAAACTGATCGGTTTGCATCGACTTGATCAGACAAACATCATCGATGATCTCCCGAAAATGCGGCAGGATCTCCGACACCATGTGGCCTGCTGCACCCGCCGGGGAAAACCGGTGTCGCGGCGCCAAGAGTGAAGGGATGCCGGAGATGAAGGCGAAGGTCTGACCTTCCAAAAATTCTGAAGGGCAATCCTTACCATCGAGGCGGAACAGCTCCGGTTTATAATCAAACAGGTCGAGCTGACTCGGCGCACCGGCCATGTGCAAATAGATCACCCGTTTTGCCTTGGCGGGAAAATGCGGCGAACGCACTCCCAGCGGGTTCTTCATAACATCCGCCGGACTAGCGCCGTGCGCACCCGATTTTCCGTATAGGGCGCCCCCTTGCGTTGCCATCCACGCGGCCCCCAATCCCGTCGCACAGTCTTGTAGAAAGTGACGGCGAGTCACGTGCGAGAGCCGGTCGGTTTGCCATTGTTGCCAGAGATTCATGGTGAAAGTCGCCTCGTTATTTGGTAAGAAATTCGTCCAGATTCAGGATCGCATTCATGGTCAACTGCAGCGCGGGCGCAGAGGAGTCCTCAGCCAACAACTGATCGTGCAAATACACGAGGCCGCGCAGTTCGAGTTCATCCGGTTCGCGGAGTAGGGACTGCTGGAACCCGTGGATGATCCAGTCGGCCGGCGTGTCTCCACCTCCGGCACGAGCGTTTACCGCCAGTTGATCAGCACATTCCCAATAGACGGGATCATTGAACATCACGAGCGCCTGCAATGGCGTGTTAGTCGTGATTCGACGCGGCGAGCAAACATCGCGACTCGGGGCATCAAAGGTCAAAAAACTCGGATAGGGCACGGTTCTTTTCCAAAAGGTGTAAACCGAGCGGCGATACTGATCCTCCCCTTTGGAGGTCGTCCAGACGTCATTATTATAAGGCGTCCGCCAAACGCCTTCCGGCTGAACCGGCATAACCGGCGGTCCATACATTTTGTCGGACAACAGTCCGGCCACTTGCAGGGCATTATCCCTCACCATTTCAGCGGTGAGTCGATTACGAGGTCCTCGACTCAGCCAAATATTCCGAGGATCGGTTTCTGCCGCAGCAACCTCGGTCACCGCCGATTGCCGATAAGTCGCGGTCATCGCGATTTCCCGCAACAGACGCTTCACGCTCCAGTCCCATTCACCTCGAAACTGGATGGCCAAATAGTCCAACAACGCGGGGTGTGATGGCGGCGAGCTCGCACTACCAAAGTCTTCCAAAGTCTCCATCAACCCGCGCCCAAACAACTGCTCCCAGTGTCGATTCACGGTGAAGCGTGAAGTGAGCGGGTTCTCGTCCAAAACCAGCCACTCCGCGAGTTTTGTCCGGGAATCCACCGAAGCCCCGTTGGCCGGCCGCAGAATGGGTGGCACTCCGGGGTCCACGCGCTCGCCTCGGGTGCGCCAGTCCCCGCGAATAAACATATTCGTGACTCGAGGATATTCTGGATTGCGCGACCGTAGGACGGGCTGTTGGGCCAACTTGATGGCACTGAGTTGCTCGAGCGCCGTTTCGCGCCGCGCTGCAATATCGATCACCGACATGTCGTTGCTGGTGGCAATCCAACGAGGATCGTCGCTCACCGAAACCTGAAAGCGTCGCAACACCGGTTGGGCAGCACCATCATGACCGCGACCATTGTGCACCTTAAGTTCGAGCTTCGCGCCCGCCGGAATGGCCACCGCCCGATCTGGAACGAGGACCGCCCAGCGATCGTAATGCTGTTTCGGATACGCACTCCAGCCATTGCTGGTGCCAGGATCGAGGGAATCTTCCGGCCAATCACTGTGCCCGAACTCATCGGGGATCATCCGATTGAAGGAAATCTCAATCGGCTTTCCGTCGGGAGGTATCAACCACCCTTCGATCAAAGAAACCACGAAGGGAGCACCCGGTTTTTCAACCGTCGCGTTCGTGGCCATCAACGCGTCGATTCGTAGCGCCGTCAGCCAATCCCCCTCGATCGAAGCGTGAACGGTGTGGAGGACATCCTTGGGCACGTTTGGTCCCGTCTGGAGGATCTCGGCACCGGCTTCATTGCGTTCGATGGCAAACGTGACTCCACGAGTCGAAGTCGCCGCCAGAAAGTCGACCGGAGCCCACTCGACCGTCTCTGCGAGTTGGCGAAACGATTGCTGGTAAGCTCGACCTAGCTGATCGATTTCTCCTTGAAGCTGGAACGCCTCATCACGCGCTTCCGGATCGATTGCGTAACCCAGGGTCGGATACTCGTTGGACATATCATGGTCCCAATCGTTATCGAACAGGGACATGAATGAGTAGTAGCTCTCGTGTGGAATCGGATCGTAGGGGTGGGAATGGCACTGCACACAGCCAAAGGTCGTGCCCATCCAAGCCTGCCAGGTGGTGTTTACCCGATCCACCACCGCCGCGATGCGAAACTCCTCATCGTCGGAACCACCTTCCACGTTGGTCTTGGTATTGCGGTGAAACCCGGTGGCAACCAAGTCCGATAGGGACGGATCGGTCCTCTGGTCGCCCGCCAATTGCAGTCGCGTGAATTCATCGAATGGCAGATCGTCGTTGAGTGCATCGATCACCCAATCGCGCCACGGCCACGCATCCCGCTTCGGATCGCGCTCAAAACCCTTGGTATCGGCGTAACGAGCCAAATCCAGCCAAGGAGTCGCCCAGCGCTCACCAAATTCCGGCCGAGACAGTAAACGGTCCACCTGCTTGGCGTAAGCATCGGGCGACGAATCGGCCGCAAACGCCTGCGCATCCTCCCAAGTCGGAGGCACACCGATCAGGTCCAGGGACAGGCGCCGCAACAACCGAGCCGGAGCCTCTTCTGAATTGGGAGTGAGTCCCTTCGCATCCATCGCCGAAAGGACATACGCATCAATTTCATTTTGTCCCCAGTCAGCGAAGGCAGCGGGAACCTCGGCGCCCCGCAGCACCTCGGGCTCGTAAGCCCAGTGCTCCTCCCAATTCGCGCCTTCAGTTATCCAACGTTTGATGATGGCGATTTCCACGGGTTCAAGTGCATCGCCATGCGCGACCGGAGGCATGCGCTCGAGTTCGTTCGTCGAAGAGATACGACGAAACATTTCGGACTCTTCCGGCGATCCGGGAGTGACCACGATCCGACCGGACTCTGCCCGAGCAAGCACCTCTTCACCATAAATGAAACTTACCCCTCCAGTCTTCTTCACTCCGCCATGACAAGCCGTGCAGTTCTGCACCAGTATCGGCCGAACGTGCGCATTAAACTCAACCTTCTCAGGCAAAGTTGCCGCAGCCACTTCAACTCCAGAATCCTGAGGGGAACATCCGACCACGCCGATTCCAGCCAACATCATCGCGGCGAGTGCAGCGTAAATATGACGGTCACGATGTTGGGAGAATGACATTTCCGATGAGAAAAGGAGCGATAAACGAATGGGTTTAGACGCGCTTAAAAAGACGCCAACCCGTGGGGGTGAGTTATTGCTAGATCCTTAGAAAAGTAAGTCGAGGCCGGAGGCAGGCTTCACTGCGATTACCCAGAGTTGCGCGTTTCAAACTCCTGACTTAGAGTATCGACGTGACTGAATATTCAAACCTCACCGATACCGAATGGCGGGAACGCCTGAACGAGCAACAATTCCATGTGTTGCGCCAAGCGGGCACCGATCGTCCGTTCGGCCCAGCCTATGACGAATTCAAACAGGACGGCGCCGGAACCTACGTCTGCACCGGTTGCGGCAACACCCTCTTTGAGTCGTCGACCAAGTTTGATGCCCGCTGTGGTTGGCCCGCTTTCTACGATCCCGCTACTAACGACGCTATAACCAGCATTCGCGACGAGTCCATGGGGGGCCCTCGCGTGGAAGTGGTGTGCGCCAATTGTCAGGGGCATTTGGGACACGTGTTCGAAGGCGAAGGATTCGATACTCCCACCGATCAGCGCTACTGCATCAACGCGACTTCACTACGCTACATTCCCGACGACACCGGAAATGAGTAAACTCACCGGCAGCTCAGCTAACCGCAGCTGGCGAGGTTGGCTGAAATTCATCGCCATCGGACTCGGCGGGTATCTCGTGCTGGCCGGAGGAGTCGCCGCTTTGGTCGAACTTGGTGGGTTAGGGAAGCGCTGGTCCTACGCCATCGTGATCACGATCGTGATGTTCGGGAATTTCTACGCGAATCGGCGATTTGTTTATCCTCAAAGTGGACAAAGCAAAGCGTCTCATCAAGCCCTGCGATTTTTCGCCATCGCCCTCACCTTTCGAGTCCTCGAATTCTACTCCTATTCATTCCTGATCGGACCACTCGAGATGAATTACGTCATCGCGCTCACCCTGACCTCCGCGGCCGGTTACCTGATCAAATACTACGTTTTTTCGATCTGGGTCTTCCGCTGAAAAAATTCCCCGGAGAATATCTCCTAATGTCGTATCGAGGTTGCCCCGATACGGACTGAGGTAGGGACGGACCGCCGGGCTGTCCGTGGTTTAAGGAGAAAGAAAAATCGGGTTTAGAATGCGGCAAAGGGCTACTCTTTATTCCTCCGGTCTGAGAGGTAAGAGCGGACGGCCCAGCGGTCTGTCCCTACCTTACCGGGGCACCGTTTACCGTTCCTTAAGTTTGGAGATATGGAGTTCTTTCGCTTCGTTATACAATTTACGACGACCTATCCCAGCGAATATCGACACCCCTGAAAACCACCCCCAAAAGGGCAACAGGTGGTGGGCTTCAAACAGAGAAAACACCGAGTCGCCAAGTTCTCCAAGCTGTCCCGCATACAATAGGTTTTCAACCGATGGATAGTCTTGGAAAAATCCATGATACACCACCGCGGCAACGGAGAAACCGACCCAACCCAAGGTAAATGCGAAGGCGAGAAACTGCCGAAGCCGATCTCGACTAATTGCGAGCAGAGGTAAAAGCAGGAAAGCCCAGACGGCTAAGGACAGCCAGATCCCGGAGGTCGCCATACCGACGCTGCCTTCCAGCCGAGACCAATAAATCTCGATGAAACCCAGAAACGACCACGTCGCCAAATAAGTGCGCGTTCTGACCGGGAGTATAGAGTTCCCGCCACAGAGTGAAATCACTCCGTAATATCCCACCAGGATCCAAAAACCACTAACGATCAAACCACCAGAAAACCAGATCGTGAAGAGGGCCCAAAGGGCTAAGCCAAGCCGCCTTCCAGCCGGTCGCTCAACCGAACAAATCCGCTTCAAACTCCACCACCAAAAGATCGCCCCAATCCAAATCAAAACGGCATAGAGAAGTGGAGATATAAAAGTGACGGGTTGGCGTTCGAACCAGCCGAGCCCTTCATACCAACGCACATTTTCCCACACCAGTCCCGGCCTCACCATAACCGTTCCAACTTCGAGGGGATCCAGTGGCATCCATCCTCGGTATTGGATCTGGAGAGGATCACTCAACTCGACTCGTTTCGAAGGCACGCGTTCGACTCCATCAACCGTGTTTACATCCAGGGCGGGGACAAACTGACTGGAAACCTCATCTCGATACTCCACCGAAAACTGAGTTGGGATTTTTGCGCCAAAACCCGCCGGCAAATACCGAGGTATCCAAACCCAACCCGCTTTGTAGTGATCGCGACGAGGAAGATTCGTGATTCGAATCTCCGGGAAAGGTATTTCGGGGAATTCGGTGCGATACCAATATTCATATTCCACCACGGCGTCGAAACTGATGCGCACCGCTTGGATTGCCGGCCGCTCCAACACTTGAGGAATATCGATCTCAAAATCCGCCCGCATCCCACCGTCAGACGTTGTCTGCCAATCAGACCGTCGGCCCTCGGCCAGCAGAACTTCATCACCGTCATGAAATAGATGGTAAGACAAGTGCGACACCGGATCAATCGGCAGCCGAGTCACAAAGCTCCCTCGCACCACCACGCGGGGCACGGGCGAGAAATACTCAATTTTCGCCGTAAGAGACCATCCTCCATTCTCCGTTCCTTCATGCGAGATTTCCACGTGAGATCTGTCCGCAAAATCGGCGGTGACCACGTAGTCCGAAACCGTCTGTGCGCTCAGCGTCCAAACAGCCGCGAGCAATCCTGCGCCCATCGCGATGATCCTTCGCGCCTTCATGGTTCCAGTAATTTTTCGGGATAGTTAATGGCCAATTGAGTGAGCACGGCCGGGTCGACCGGCATCGTCCAAGGCAACAACGCGCCATCAACACTCTGCCATCCTCCGTTCTGTGCGCTGTAAGATCGACCCCAGCGGTTCCAACCACTCCCCAAAAACGTCAACGGTGCTTCGAGTCCCAATTCCTCCAACACCATAACCGGCACATCCTGAAGTCCCGCCATCACATCGACGCGCGTCGCCGGACGATTAAACCCCACCATGACAACCGGAACGGTGTCCGTCACCAACCGGGGGTTAGTATGGTCAAGGTGGGCCTCAAGTTGCTCATCAATCGCGCTGTCGTGATCTCCATAGATGACGATCAAACAATCATCCAGCATCCCGGCCTCGGCCAACTTATCGAAGAATATCTCAATCGCTTCATCAAGATAGCCCACTGATCGGAGAAACTCTTCCTCAATCGTGCCCGGTTCGATACCCTGCTCTTTGGCGATGTAGTAATAAGGGTGATGGTTGGTGAGAGTGATCACGTGCAGGAACAACGGTTTCTCACTTTCGATCACTTTCTCGGCTGCGGCTCGAAGCACCGCTTTGTCGGACCAGCCCCAACCAATGTGATCGGTCAAATCGAGATCATCCTTAAAGAGCATTTCGTCATACCCCAACGCAGTGTGCGCTATTTCGCGGTGCCAAAACGCGCCGTTGAATCCGTGAATCGAAGCGGTGTGATAGCCCTGCTCGTTCAGCACTCTGGGCAACGATGGAATCTTATCCAAAGGCTGACTCACAAAAACGGGTGGTCGTGGTAAAGGGGCCTGGGAAGTCAGCACCAAAAACTCTCCGTCAGTGGTCCGCCCACTGGCGGTGTTGTCCATCGCATTAGTGAAGTAGACATTCTCTTCCGCCAGATTCTGAAGGAATGGCATGGTGGCGCGGCCATCCTTAATTCCGCCCAACATCAGTCCATCGACCGATTCGAGCTGCAGATAGATCACATGCTTCTGTTTTGTGGGCGGCGGTCCAACCGGATTACGCACCTGCGCGGCGTGCTCTCGCAGGAAATCCCGGTAGGGCTTCGGATCGATGTCATCAAGTTGCGAACGCCGCCAGATCCGGCCCCCCGTATCCACCAGATCGAAAACTAAATACCCTCCGAAGCCCAATTTCTCCACCGCCTGAGAGTTAATCAACCGGGCGCTCAGCAGTCGCCATTCCGCTCGCGGCCATGCGATCAACAGTATCAGCGCTGCTGCTGCCAACCAACCCGCCCAGATCCAACGCCATCGGGCCCGCGGCGATCCACTCACCGGAATCTCCCGCTCCCGATCGGGCTGTGGTAAAATCTTGGATTATTAACCCCCAACATAAGAGGAGCAGGCTCAGTATCCGCTAGTTCGGAGCAATCCAATTCGGTCGAGGCCACCTGAAGTGAATCAAACTTCAACAGTGCCCCAATCCTCGGGACACCGTGACGGGCGCCACTTGAATAATCCCTTAATGAATATTCGGAGCTTGATTTGATATCATCATATCATGATATATTGATGCATAATGAATCCTGATCGGCCGATTTCCTCCTTCTTCGATGCGGCTCGCCCCTTGCGTTCCCTGGAATTCTTTCCGCCAAAGAACGAGGAAGGCGGTGCCGCCTTGCGCGAGACTGCCATCGCGCTAAGGGCAATTGACTGGGATTTCGTATCGGTCACCTACGGCGCCGGTGGTAGCACCCGAGAAACCACCGCCAAGGTATCGAACATCCTCAAAGATGAGCTCGGCTTCACGGTGATGCCCCATTTGACCTGCGTAGGTCATACCCGCCAAGAGCTTCGCGATCACGCCGACCAACTTCATGCCAGCGGTTTCCGCAACATCATGACTCTGCGAGGTGATCCGCCTAAGTGCGAAACCGAGTTTCAAGTCGCAACCGATGGACTGAGCCACGCCAACGAGCTGGTCACGTTGCTTAAGGAGCAGCATTCCGATTTCTGCCTCGGTGTCGCGGGTTATCCGGAAAAACACCAAGAGGCAGTCTCGCTCGAGGTCGATATGGAGAACTTAAAACGCAAGGTCGACTGCGGCGCGGATTTCGTGACCACCCAACTGTTCTTCGACAACGCGATCTATTTTCGCTTCGTCGATACGTGCCGTGCGGCCGGGATTAACGTCCCCATCGTTCCCGGCATCATGCCCGTGCTGGCGCTCAAACAGATCAAGCGCATCGCCACGCTGAGTGGAGCCACGATTCCCGTGCGCCTGCAACGTCGCCTCGAAGTCGCCGCGCAAAGTACTGACGTCGTTGAAATCATTGGCGTGGATTGGGCGCTCGATCAGATTCGAGATCTCGTCGCAGGTGGTGCTCCCGGCTACCACCTCTACATCATGAACCGCGCCCGCCCCGCCCTAGCCCTAGCCGCCGGTTTAGCAGCGTAGTCCAGGACGCCCGCGAAATCCTCAAAACCCAAACGAAAACACGTAGCCCCGTTGGAGCGCAGCAACAACGTGGCCGCACCTGCCGCTCCGCATCCACGACTTCAGAACCGGACGCGGTATAACCGAGCTAACCCCAACCCGTCTCCTCCATCTTGAGAGGTAAGGGTGCCGCTCGAAGGCACCCGCTCTGAGGCAGAATAGCGGGCGGCGTCAAGCAACGCCCCTACCCAGTATACCTACCCGCGTTCGCACAGGATAACGGGCGTCGTTTATCCCTCCAGATTGCCAGAAAACCCGCGAATCCTGAATTTTCATATCGCCAAAACAGCGCCCATTTTCCTTGGTGCAAAATATCAACGGGCTAAATCGATGCACGCAGGTTTACTCCGATCCTCGCCGCCTGTAAATTTACCCTAATTTGATGGTGCTCCTCCTCCAAACCCCCTCCTCCCAACAGGGCGCTAAAAGGAAATTCCTATCAGTAACGCTGTTCGGATCCATCCATGTAGGCCGCGGACATCCGCACCTTGCCATCCTGTTGAAGTTTGGATCCCGTGCCCGCATTGAAAATTTTCTCATTCTCCAGCATCATCAGTCCCTGGACGGTCGCTTCGCGCGCTCCCTGTTCAGTCAAAATCGTAAATGCCTGTTTCACGATCCGTCTCAAGTTCACATCGTATTCCTCATTGGCAATCGTGGTGGATTCGTAGCGGCCACATCCTCCGTGGATGAGAATCGTCGGCATGGGCTTCATCGTGGCCGGGTCGGTGGCTTTGCCAAGCAAATGTCAGGCGAAGGAATCTATTTTTTTCGACCCTCAAATTCGGTTTGCCAATTCCTTTCCAAAACCACTTTTCCGGTTTTACCAGAGCATTTGGCTGCAGAACCACAAGGGCCAGCGGGATCAACGCTCTGGTAGAAAATTAACGCACCACGATGAAAAAAGTCTCCAACATCCTGATCCACTGCAGCGCAGCACTCACGATCAAGCCAAAGCAAGTGAAGAGCTATGATTTCACCGACAAGCCTCCCGTGCCTGGAGATGTCGTTTACGGTGAGATCCAGCGGTTGGGTCAGCACTCCTCGCTTGAGAATGTCTCGGGCCGGATTCACATGACCCACAATGGCTCCAAGGGCCTGTTCGTGTTCGGCAACCGCTACGCCCCGGACTACTTTGAAGGCTTCGTCCCCGAAAGCCTGACCCGCCACATCGACCTACTCGCACGCTCTGGTGTCGTCGGTGAGGTGAAGACCAAGAATGCCCTCGTCAAGGACCCCACGCGAGTGAAGGTCTTGGGCTACGCGCTAAATGAGAACGGCGAGGTCCTCAACACGCGCAACCATTCTCTGGTCAAGCCCCGCGCCACCACCAAAAAACCGAAACGGGCCAAGCTGGTGCTCGTGGTGGGCACGGCCATGAACAGCGGCAAGAGCATGGCGGCGGCGTCATGCTGCTGGGCACTTTCGTCCATGGGCTACGATGTCCGGGGCTCGAAGATCACCGGAACAGCGAGCCTTCAGGACATCCTCCACATGAACGACGCGGGAGCATATCCCTACCTTGACTTCACCCACCTCGGGCACCCGTCGACCTACATGCTCCCTGAGGAGGACCTGCTGGACATCTTCAACAAGATCGACCTGAAGCACTGCAACAATGCGTCCAACTACTGGGTGGCCGAGATTTCGGACGGCATCGGACAACGTGAGACCGCCATCCTGCTAAATTCCGAAGACGTCAAATCCCGGATCGACACCCTGATCTTTGCCGCTGGCGACGCCTTCGGGGCGATTGGTGGGCTCAAGGTACTTAAGGAGCGTTTCGGCCTTGAGCCTGATGCCATTTCCGGTGTCTGCTCAAGTTCGCCGCTCCACATCAGGGAACTCGAATCACATACCAATATCCCGGTGTTTAATAGCGCGGCCCCGGACCTTAAGCTTCTGGCTGACGTTCTTTTGAAGCGTTAAGTAAAAACAAAAAGGGCGCTCCAGAAAGAGGGCTCTTTAAAAGTGTTAGCTGGGACAGTCATTCGCATCGTTGGAGAATCACCTGTGGGACAAAAAAACCTCCTCCCAGCAGGGCGCTAAAAAGAAATTCCTATCAGTAGTAGCCAGTCATGTTGAGTTTCATTTGCCTCAACCTCGCCGCCGTCGAAAAGCAAAATGTCCTGTTCATTATCACCGATGATTTGAACTGCAACATCGGTGCCCTCGCTCTCGCCGCAGGCCTCGCAGCGTAATCCGCGCCTTGTCGCGGCTCAAGATACTCAACTAGAGAAACTTATTTTTCGCTTGTTCTAGCTAGCTTTGTAAGCTAGATAATTAATTCTAATGCAAATCGGCACGTTTGAAGCGAAAAATAAACTCTCTTCCCTCCTCGACCGGGCGGAGAACGGAGAAGTAATCGAGATCACTCGTCGAGGAAAGCCGATCGCCGAGTTGCGAGCTGCAACGGGGGCCGCCAAACCGACAGCCCGTTTTGGAAGTGAAAAGAACCTCATCGAACACATCGACGAAGACTTTTCCTCTACCCTCGAAGACTTCGAAGGTTACCAGTAATTCCGCGTGAAAGTCCTAGTCGATACCCACGCATTACTCTGGTTCCTACTAGGCGACTCGCGCCTTAGCGCAACCGCCCGCGAAGCAATCGAATCGTCATCCAATACTAGATTCCTGAGCGATGCCAGTGTTTGGGAAATTTCCATCAAGCAATCGTTAGGGAAACTAAAACTTGCGGAGCCATTCGAGTCGCGGTTGGTGGCCGCACTGGAGCGAAATGCATTCGAGCAACTCCCCATCGCACGGCCTCACCTATTTGCAGTGAGTCGGCTCCCTTTCCATCACCGGGATCCATTCGATCGTCTAATTATAGCGACCGCAATGGTCGAGAACCTACCCATCGTCACACAGGACTCACAGTTCGCCGCCTACTCAATTGATGTGATTTGGTAGCGTAACGCTTACAGCACATTTCGTTCGCGCCCGGTTGCGTGGCGCTTTTGTGTCGGGATGCCCCTATGCTCTCAAGACTACTCGCGCTTAGCCTACTCATCGCCAGTCCGGTCCTCGCGGCCGAAACTGAACGTCAAAACGTCCTGTTCATCATCACCGATGACTTGAACTGCAATCTCGGTGCTTACGATCATCCCGTGGTGAAGACCCCGCAACTTGATCGCCTCGCGAAACAAGGCGTCACGTTTCTCAATGCCTACTGCAATTTCCCCCAGTGCGGGCAATCGCGGGCGAGTTTCATGACGGGGCTTTACCCACGCCAAACCGGCGTGATGCATCACCAGCAACTCTTCCGAGACTACCTGCCGGATGTGCAGACGATGCCGCAGCATTTCATAGCCAACGGCTACACCGCGGCCCGCGTCGGGAAACTCTACCACTACAACAATCCCTCTGATGTCGGCACCAACGGCCACGACGACAAACTCTCCTGGAACACCCGGATCAATCCCCGTGGAATCGATAAGGACATTGAGGACGAGACCTTCTCTTTGGTTAAGGGAAGTTTTGGTGGAACCATGAGTTGGTTGGCGGCCCCGGGTGAAGATGAAGATCACACCGACGGTATGGTTGCGACCGAGTCCATCGAACTGCTGAAACAGTATGCGGATTCAAAAGAGCCATTCTTCCTCGGAGTCGGGTTTTTCAAACCCCACACCCCCTACGTCGCGCCAGCGAAATATTGGGAGCTCTACGACCGCGATAGCATCGTGGTGCCGGAGGTGCCTGAAGGGTATTTAGACACGTTACCTCCCCATGCGCGCAATTCACTCACCCGAGTAAAGAATCAGGTCAACCTGCCGCATGAACTCGCGCAGGAAGCCATCCAAGCTTACTACGCCACCATAACATTCATGGACGCCCAAATCGGCCGCGTGCTGGCGGCATTGGACGAAACCGGACTGAGCAAAAACACCATCGTCGTTTTCACCTCTGATCATGGTTACCACATGGGCGAGCACGGTTATTATCAAAAACGCACCATCTTCGAAGACTCGGCCCGCGTGCCCTTAATCATCCGAACCCCTGACATGGCCACCGCCGGCCAGCGGTCCATCTCTCTCGTCGAGATGATCGATTTTTATCAAACCCTCAGCGACCTGGCCGGCATCTCCCCGCCACCGGAATATGTATTGGGGAAAACCATGCGGCCGGTGCTCGAAAATCCAGATCAAGCGTTCCGTGAGGATGCGTTGATTCGCCATGAATTTGGTTACTCGCTGCGCACCCCACGCTACCGCTACATGCTCTGGGACGATGGCGGGATCGAACTTTACGATCACGAACTGGATCCGTCAGAAATGAAAAATCTCGACTCCTACCCGGCCTACGAAAGAACCAGAACGCAGCTCAAAGCCCGCATCGACGCCCGCATTTTGGAAGCCGAGATGCCCGCCAAGAATCTCGAATTCATTCCCCCGCACCCCGACGACAAAGGCGGCCCGATGGACCACTCGAATTCCTAGCCCAATCAGAAGTTTTCCAACTCCGGTAAATTCCCCTTCAGCCTAAAATCCGAATCCAGATCCGACGATAAAACCGGTTCGGCGCACAAAACTCACACCCTAGATTCAGCGATCCCAAGAATCACGCTGACAGTGTGCTCAATTTGATCCGAGCCGTGAGCCGAACTCACAAAGAACCTCAGACGCGCGGATCCCTCCTTCACCGCCGGGGAAATAATCGAATGCACCAGAATACCTTGCTGGTTCAGCCCGGCGGCGATCCGCAAAGCCTCAGTTGATTTTCCCACGATCCACGGCATCACCGCTGACGACTCGCTTAGGCCGACCCCAATTCCCGCCGCCACGAGACGGCTTCGAAATTCATTGCAGCGTTTTCGAAGAAGCAAAACCCGTTCCGGCTCCGCTTCGACTATCTCCAACGCAGCCAACGCTGCTGCCGCTGCCGCCGGAGCCAATCCGACACTGTAAACAAAGCCCGGCAACGTGTAGCGTAGGTATTCGAAATCAACCAAATCAAATCCTGTCGTGGGCTGATGATCCAAGACCAGGAAAGTCCAGAAGGTGCCGGAGAATTCTCCATCACATTCGACATCAGCCGCCGGCGATCACGGGTTGGAACCCAGCCTCGGTCAAAATTGCTGCGACCTGATCGCGCTTGTCTCCTTGGATCTCGATCTGGCCGTTTTTCACGGTGCCGCCTGCTCCGCATGATTTCTGGATGCTTTTGGCGAGCTGAGTGAGTTCAGCCCCGCCGATTCCTTTAAATCCGGAGGCTGCAGTGACCGTCTTTCCGCCTCGCCCACCCGTGAGACGGCGTATTTCCACCCGACCGCGGTTGCGATTAGGTTGGCCTCGTTTTGAAGGCTTGGGAGACGCAGATGATGCGGTGGGGGTTGGTCCATCAGGGAGATCTCCAAGTCCGCCCAACGCGGCAAACGGGTTTTGTCCGAGGTCGCCACCTCCATCGATTGAGATCTTGTTCGGTTTAGCGGCCATGTTTGCCTCCGCAGATTCCGACCGGGATGTCGGATTCACCTCCCAGATACAAGTGGGCTTTGGCGTAACTGCGATTTTCCAGAAAATGAACCAATTGCGGGTGCAGTTGCCCTCGTCCGGCCGCCAGAAAATCGTCCAATCGACCCATTTCGGTCGCGATTATCGGGCCATCTCCGCTCGAAATTCCGGCCAACAAATTGTCCAAGGCTGATTTGATATCGGTCTCCATAGGTTGAATAGCTGAAGTAATGTCGCAACCGTGACTGGTTAGACGAACTCAAACTTACCCATCTATCTCCCTTTACACCCGGGATCGCTCTTGAGTTCACCCTTCAGTTCCTATCCGTTGGGCTTCAAATCAACCACCGAACACGACTTCTACTAGCCTCCATCGCACCTCTCCTCACGGAACGAGGCGCCATGCGCTTTTTCTCGCTGAAATGAACCCTCCCTCCCTTTCCTCCAAAGCCAACGCCGCGGTCCTCGAGACCCTCTACGAGCAATGGCAGGAAAACCCCGATTCGGTCGACGCCACGTGGCGCGCCTTTTTCCAAGGATTTACCTTGGGCAGCGATGGTGGATCCATGTCCTCTTCGAACGCCGCTACCGCCGGTGCTGGCATCGTCGACAGCCGCAAACAGGTCATGGCGATCCGCATGATCAATGCCCACCGATCCCATGGGCATTTGCAGGCGCATCTCGATCCTCTCAATCCGCTACCGCCCCCGCATCCTAAACTCGCGATGGAGGCATTTGAGTTTACCGAGGCCGACCTCGACTCCAGCTACACGCTGACCCGCTTCAAAGGCGGCGGACAGATGAAGCTGCGCGACATAGTTGATTCGCTAAAAAAGACCTTCAGCGGCACCATCGGAGTCGAATACATGCATCTCAACGATATGGAGCCCCGCGACTGGCTCCAGGAACGCATGGAATCCTGCGACAATCAGCCGTCGTTCGATAAATTTCGCAAAACCCAGATCCTGCGCCGCCTCCTCAAGGCGGAACTCTTCGAGAAGTTCCTCCACACCAGATTCGTCGGCCAAAAACGCTTCGCCCTCGAAGGTGGCGAAACCACCATCGCCGCAATCGATTCGTTTCTCGAGAAGTGTCCCGAGGTTGGCGTCGAAGAGATCGTCATGGGCATGGCCCACCGCGGCCGTCTCAGCGTGCTCGCCAACATTTTGCGCAAGCCCTTCGACATCTTGTTCGATCAATTTTCGGAAAACTATATTCCCGATGCCGTCTCCGGAGACGGAGACGTGAAATATCATCTCGGCTACGAAGCCGAAATCCCCACCAAGACCGGAGGCACCATCGACGTGCGTTTGGCGGCGAACCCCTCTCACCTCGAAATCGTAAACCCCGTCGTCGAAGGCAAAACCCGCGCCCGGCAACGCATCCGCGGTGACCTCGAGCGCAAGCTCGTGTGCCCCCTACTTATCCACGGTGACGCCGCATTTGCCGGCCAAGGTGTCGTGGCTGAAACGCTCAATTTCTCGCAACTTCCTGGCTACCGCACCGGTGGCACGGTGCACTTCGTGATCAACAATCAGATTGGCTTCACCACCAATCCCGCCGACGCGCGCTCGACCCATTACTGCACCGACGTCGCGAAGATGATCGAAGCTCCCGTATTTCACGTGAACGGCGACGACCCCGAAGCGGTGTGTTACGTGATGCAGCTCGCCCTCGAATTCCGGATCAAGTTCCACCGCGATGTCGTGATTGATATGGTGTGCTATCGCCGCCACGGCCACAACGAGAGCGACGAACCCGCGTTCACCCAACCGCTGATGTATAAAAGCATCCGCTCTCACGATTTGGTTTCGACCATCTACACCCGTAAACTGGTCGAGGAGGGCATCATCACTCAGGCTGACTCCGACAAAATCGTCGCCGAATACACCGCCGCGATGGAGGACGCTTTCCACAAGGCCAAGGAATCCGACGTCGCCCGTATCGCTGCCCACGAAAATCAAGATCAATTCCGCGGCTCCACTGCAGTGTTCCAGCCGCAATACAACCACGCGCCCGTTCGCACCGGAGTATCGCAGGAAGCTCTCGCCAAAGTAGCTCACGCCCTCACCACCACACCGGACGGGTTCCACGTGAATCGAAAGATCCAGCGCTTGCTGAATAACCGGGCCAAGGCCTTCGAGAACGGTGGCCCAATCGAATGGTCCTATGCTGAGTCCCTGGCCTGGGGCACCCTGCTCTCGGAAGGCACTCCCGTGCGTTTGAGCGGTCAGGACTGCCGCCGCGGCACCTTCAGCCAGCGCCACGCCTACCTCTACGATGAGGAGACGCGCGAGCGCTACGCCCCCCTCGATCACGTCGCGGAAGGCCAAGGAAAACTCTGCGTCTATAACTCACTACTCTCTGAGGCCGCCGTGCTCGGATTCGACTACGGCTACTCGCTCGACTACCCCGATATGCTTTGTCAGTGGGAGGCGCAATTCGGTGACTTCGTTAATGGCGCCCAAGTGGTGATCGACCAGTTTATCACCTCTTCCGAGTCGAAGTGGCAACGCGTCAGCGGTCTGGTGCTACTGCTGCCTCACGGTTACGAGGGTCAGGGGCCGGAGCATTCTTCCGCACGCCTCGAACGCTTTCTCCAACAGTGCGCCGAAGATAATATCCAGGTCTGCAATATCACGACCCCGGCCAATTTCTTCCACGTCCTGCGGCGCCAAATGCACCGCGATTTCCGCAAGCCGCTCGTGGTTATGTCGCCCAAGTCGCTCCTCCGACTCCCGGAAGCCACTTCGAAGGTGGAAGAGTTTCTCGATGATACCGCCTTCCAGGAAATCATCTCGGATCCTAACCCGCCCGCCAAAACGGACCGCATCATTTTCTGCTCCGGAAAAGTTTACTACGACCTCGTGAACTACCGGAACGAGCATGAGATTTCCGACGCCCAAATCATCCGAGTCGAACAGCTCTACCCGCTGCACGAAACGGCGCTCCAACGCATCGCGGACGAACACCGCGGAGCTCGACTCGTTTGGTGTCAGGAAGAGTCGCAAAACATGGGTGCCTGGAGCTACATTGCTCCTCATTTGGAAAACATATTTGGTAGTAAACCGGCCTACGCCGGTCGCGACGACGCTGCCTCACCTGCCGTCGGGGCCCTCGCCCTCCACAAGCGCGAATTGGCCAAATTCCTGATGGAAGCGTTCAGTTTATAAAGCGGAGCCTGTCCCTGAAATTCGAAAATCGTAATTCGTAACTCGTAAATTCCTCATGTCTCTCCTCGAAGTTAAAATCCCGCCTATGGGCGAATCGATCGTCAGCGGTGTGCTGGCCCAGTGGCATGTCGCCGATGGCGATACCGTTAAAAACGGGCAAAACCTGTTCGAACTTGAAACCGATAAAATCACCTCCGACGGCACCGCCGAAGCGGACGGCGTGATTAGCCTGAAAGTTGAAGCCGGTGCCGAAGTCAAAATTGGCGAAATCGTCGCCACGATCGATCCATCAGGTGCACCCGCCCAAGAGGCACCAACCGCTGTAGCCGGCGCTTACCCCGGGCCGGGCTCAGCGAGCCCAGCTACAACTCAATCACCCGCCGTCCGTCGCATCGCCGAAGAAGCCGGCGTCGATCCGACCGGCGTCAAGGGCACCGGTAAAGCCGGCCGCGTCACCAAGGGCGATATGCAGTCAGCCGCTGCAGCGGCTGAAAGTAACAAGCATCAAGTATCAAGTAACCATAAGCCAGAGGCTCAGCCTGCGACAGCGCCATCGCCCAAGCCGATTTCGGCTCCATCGGCTGGCGAGCGTCAGACGCGGAAGCGGATGAGCCCGCTTCGCGCCAAGATCGCCGAGCGGCTGGTTGAAGCCCAGCAAGAAGCCGCCATGCTCACGACTTTCAACGAAGTCGACATGTCCGCGGTCATGGGCATACGCAAAAAATACCAAGAAGCCTTCGTAAAGAAGAACGGGTTCAAACTTGGCTTCATGTCCTTCTTCACCAAAGCGGTGGTGAATGCACTCAAGGAAGTTCCAGGCGTGAACGCTCAGATCGATGGGAAAGAAATCGTCAGCAACCACTACTATGATATCGGCGTCGCGGTCTCGACCCCCAAGGGACTGATGGTGCCGGTCATTCGTGACTGTGAAACCAAGTCAATGGCGGGAATCGAATCCTCCATCGCGGAGGTCGCGGGTCGCGCTCGCGACGGCAAGATCACCCTCGCCGATCTCGAAGGCGGTGTCTTCACCATCACCAACGGAGGCATCTTCGGCTCCATGCTCTCAACACCGATTCTCAACGCTCCCCAAAGCGCAATCCTCGGCCTGCACGCCATCAACGAGCGCCCCATGGCAGTTAATGGTGAAGTCGTGATCCGTCCCATGATGTATCTCGCCCTCAGCTACGATCACCGTCTCGTCGACGGCAAAGAAGCGGTCACCTTCCTCGTCAAGATCAAGGAAGCCATCGAAGACCCTTCCCGCCTGCTCTTGGAAATCTAATTTTGAAGTAGCGAGTAGTGAGCAGTGAGCATCTTACAACAAACTACCCGCTCACCGTGCTAGATTCCTACTCGATACCCGCTACTCACTACTCGCTACTTTTCCCATGTCCTCCTCTTCCTTCGATCTAATCGTCATTGGCGCCGGCCCCGGCGGCTACGTCTGCGCGTTTCGCGCAGCTCAACTTGGACTAAAAGTCGCTCTCGTCGATAAACGCGCCGCCCTCGGCGGCACCTGCCTCAACATTGGCTGCATTCCTAGCAAGGCCCTGCTGCACTCATCGGAGCACTTTGCCTTCGTTCGCGACCACGCTGCCGATCACGGCATCGATGTCGCCGCTCCGAAGATCGATATCGCCAAGCTTATGGCGAAGAAGGATGCCGTGGTGACTAAGCTCACCGGCGGCGTCGCTCAGCTCGCCAAAGCCCGCAAGATCAAGGTGATCACCGGCGAGGCCAAATTCTCCGAAGCCAAGACCGTTAAGGTCGGCGAGGATTCCTACACCGCTAAGCATATCGTCATCGCCACCGGATCTGCTCCGGTGGAACTGCCGTTTATGCCATTTGACGGTGAGACCATTGTCTCCAGCGATCACGCGATCGGCTTCGAGTCCGTCCCCGATAAACTCGTCGTCGTCGGCGGCGGCGCCATTGGACTCGAACTCGGCTCGGTCTGGGCCCGCCTCGGGTCCGACGTGACGGTTGTCGAATTCCTCCCCCAAATCGCCGGTGCCTCGGACAAGGATATCGTGCGCAACTTTACTCGAATCCTGAAAGGCCAAGGACTCACCATCGAAGTCGGTGCGAAGGTTACAGGCGTTCAGCCTGCAACCGAGGCTACCGCAGGTAGTCCCGCCTCCGCGGGATCAACGGGCTCAACTAGAGTTGTCCTCACCGCCGAACGCGGTGACGATAAACTATCCTTCCCCGCTGACAAAGTGCTCGTCTCCGTAGGCCGCCGTCCCTTCACCGATGGGCTCGGACTCGATGCAGCCGGAGTCGAGCTCGATGAGCGGAAACGCATCAAAGTAGATGCCAAGTTAAAGACTAACGTCGATGGCATCTACGCGATTGGAGATGTGGTCGACGGTCCGATGCTGGCGCACAAGGCCGAAGAAGATGGGATCGCCGTCGCCGAGTGGATCGCAGGCAAAGCGGGTCACATCAACTGGGACCTCGTCCCCTCCGTTATCTACACGGACCCCGAAATCGCCGCAGTAGGTCTCGGTGAAGACGCAGCCAAAGCGGCCGGAGTGAAAGTGAAAGTTGGAAAATTTAATTTCGCCGCGAATGGCCGAGCCATCGCAGCGGGTGCCACCGATGGATTCGTGAAGATCATCGCCGATGCCGAAACCGACAAAATCCTCGGCGCCCAAATCCTCGGTCACAACGCGGGGGAGCTCATAAGCGAAGTTGTGACGCACATGGAATACGGCGGTAGCGCTGAAGACCTCGGCCGCACCATTCACGCCCATCCTACGATGAGCGAAGCAGTCAAAGAAGCTGGTCTTGCGGTCAGCAAGTCCGCAATTCACGCCCTTTAATCCCTCCCATCATGGCCCTCCCCCCCCTATCACGCCGCGGTTTTCTCACCACCTCCGCCGGAGCACTCGCGGTTGCCGCCACCGGAACGTCATCGGTATCCGGCGCTCAGCCAGCCATATCACCCCAGATCACTCGGGGACCCTTCATTTATCCGTTTCGAATCGGGGAGGTTGAGGCTTGGTCCATCAGCGATGCCAATTCGATGCTGGGTGAAGGGCTCGGCCTCATGTGGCCGGAAGAGCAACGTCCGACCATGCAAACGGTCATGGAAGCCCATGGCGAACCGGCAGCCATCCCTCTCTACGTCAACGTGCTGCTTCTCCGTCGCGGCAAAGAAGTTTTGCTGTTCGACGCTGGATTCGGCGAGCGGGAGAATCCCAATCAGGGTTGGTTATACGAGGGATTGGCTGCGATTGGTATCACCCCCGACCAGGTAACCGCAGGATTTCTAAGCCACGCTCATGGCGATCACATCAATGGTTTTATAAAGGACGGGAAGGCCGCCTTCCCGAACGCAGCCTTCCATGTGCTACCGGCCGAACGCGATTTCTGGCAGGGACCAAATCCCGACTTCTCCGAATCCAAGAGAAATAAAAAACCGCTGCCTAAAATGGTCGCGAGTGCGCAGGAGAAATTTGAAATCCTGGCCCCCGTCACGGAAACCTTACGTGACGGCGATGAACTTTTCGACGGGTTGGTCCGAGTCGAGGCGTCTCCCGGTCACACCGCGGGCCATTGCTGTTTCCGCATTCGATCCGGCGACGACGAGCTACTCCACCTCATGGATCTCGCGCATCATCACTTGTTGATGTTTGCCGATCCGAATTGGACCATCGCTTTCGATCACCACCCCGTGCAGGCGGTGGTGACCCGCAAAAAATTCTGGGCGCAAGCCGCCTACCAACACACGCGCTGTTATGGTTTCCATCTTCCGTGGCCTGGGATCGGCCAAATCGTGTCGGATGGCTCCGGCTACCGCTGGTGGCCCGAAGCCTGGAAGTGGGTGGGTTAGGATTTTAAAAATTCGCCCCACTTGGTGATCAGACGATTTCAGTCATCTATCGAGCCATCTTCTTTGACGAAATAACCCTTACGAAAGTGCCGACAAAATCAGGGCAACATAGAGACACGCACGACGGGGAGACTTTCAGCAATATTCAGCGCGAAATTTCGTCGACCCTAAGGCGTTAATACTCCCTTTCACCGAGTCTTCTGACTCATTACCCCAACCCAATCTCTACCGTCTATGAAACTCGGAATTCACGCCTACGCTTGGTGCTCACAATGGTCCAACGATACGCTTGATCTTATCGATCGAGTCGCAGACCTCGGCCTCGACTTTATCGAAATTCCGCTGATGTGCTTGGAGACCTTCGATGCTCCAGCCATCAAGGCACGCTTGGATTCAGTGGGGCTGGGAGCGGTCACCTCCACCGTCCTGTTGGACGACACCGACATCACGAGTGAAGACCCAGCGGAACGGGCCAAGGGAATCACCTATCTGGAGGACTGTGTACGAGCGACCGCCGCCATCGGAGGCACAAGTTTTTCCGGCGTCATCTACTCCCAACATATCGCACAACTTCCCGCCCGCCCGGAGCAACTCCATTTCGAACGATCTGCTGCCGGCCTAAAACCCGCCGCCAAACTCGCCGGCGATCTCGGCGTGCTCGTGGGGATCGAGCCGGTAAATCGCTACGAGACCTATCTGGTCAACACCTGCGAACAGGCCCGGGTCTTGAAAGACCTCATCGATGAGCCCGCGATGAAGATCCACCTCGACACCTATCATATGAACATCGAGGAAAAGAGTTTTTATGACGCCACAATGCTCGCGGGAGAAGATCTGATCCACTATCACTTGTGCGAAAATAACCGTGGTATCCCAGGCACTGGCCAGGTGGATTGGGATGGTATTTTCCGCGCACTCAAAGAACTAGACTACCAAGGCAATGCGGCCCTCGAAAGTTTTATAGATAACACGGATAACATGAACACGTGGGTCTGGCGCCAGCTCGCTCCCGATGGCGATACGTTACTCCGGGAAGGCGTTAAGTTTATTCGCGCCAAACAGGCAGAATACGGACTGATCTGAATTGGAATCAACCGTCTCAATCCGGATTTTTAAGATAACAACGGATCACGGTAAGGAATACTCAAGCCCTGGAAGGAGCGGCCTAGATTTTTAGGCTTTGAGCGACCGCCTGGTTAGCCCTAGTTTTAATGCTGTTTAATCATGTCACAGAAATTCTCCATCGCCATCGGGTCCGATCACGCAGGATTCGCCTATAAAGGTAAAATCGTCGAAATGCTTCTCGCGGAAGGGCACACGGTCAAAGATTTGGGGACCTACACCGAAGAATCATGTGACTATCCCGACTTTATTTTCCCCGTAGCTCGGGCCGTTGCTTCCGGAGAATTTGAACGCGGGATAATATTGGGCGGTTCCGGGAACGGCGAAGCTATCACGGCCAATCGGGTTTCCGGAATCCGTTGCGGACTTTGCTGGAATGAACAGGTCGCGATTTGGAATCGCTCCCACAACGATGCCAACATGCTTTCGCTCGGCGAACGCACCGTCTCAATCAACGAGGCGCTTCATATTGTGAAGGTATGGCTGGCCACCGAATTCGAAGGCGGTCGGCACAGGCGTCGCATCGAGAAAATTGACCAAGTAAGCGGATAGCCGCGGCAGCGCTCTTACCGGAGGCTCAATTCTTTACCGAAAATTCGTCCCCTAGGAGTAGCGGATCGGCTGGAATCACTTGTCTAAACAGATATGAGGAGAATCCCTCAATTTCCCACATTAACTTGATTTTTTATGAAATCCCTCACCTTACGTTGCGTTCCCTAGAGGTAGATACGTCATCAAATCAATATAACTGTCTGAACAAAACTCTACCATGTTCTTGCACAGGTTTCATTTTCTGGATAGAGCCGCACTGTCCTCCAAGGTTCTCCGATTAGGTTCACTCGTTTTGGGACTGACTATTGGTCTGCGCGGTCAAGCAAGCCCGATTATTACCGAGTTCATGGCCTCAAACGACGCCACGCTGCAAGACGATGACGGGGCGTATTCAGATTGGATCGAGATCCATAATTCTGGAGAACAGAGCCTGAGCTTAAGCGGTTGGTATCTGAGCGACGAAGAGGAAAACAAAACCATCTGGCAATTTCCTGCAGTGACTCTTGGGGCCGGCGAATATCTTGTAGTATTTGCCTCAAACGAGGATCGAGTTGATCCGGCCTCTGCCCTCCACACCAATTTCAAACTTAGTGCCGGCGGAGAGTATTTGGCCCTGACGCAGCCGGATGGCCTTACGGTAGCAACCGAATTCAAACCCGAATATCCGGCACAAACGACCGACATATCCTACGGTATTACTCAACCAAGTGAGGCAACCGAAATGGCTAAAATGGGTTATTTCGCTGAGCCGACTCCCGGCACTCGAAATGGCGATTCCGAGTCCCTCCTAATCCTCGACGAAGTCGTGTTTTCACGAACCTCTGGTCTCTTTATTTCTGATAGTTCTTTAACGCTAACTGGAGCGGGCAACGGGCAAATCATCCGCTATAAGTTGGTTTCGCCTTCCGCAAGCGGTGCTCAATTCACCAACCCGACCACCGAAGATACAATTTTCGACGACCCCATTGCGCTGATAGATTCAGTGGTAGTCCGAGCGGCCGTTTTCTCTGAAAACAGTGAGCGCCGCGGACCCATTACTACGCACCATTTTCTGCGAGTCGACACCACATCGACCCAACGGGTTGATACATTCTCCAGCCAATTGCCGATAGTCGTTTTCGACAACCACGGCTTTGGTCCGATGATCAAAGATGAAATCGAACGACCCGCATGGTTGTATGCTTTTACTCCCGGTGAAAACGGACTGACGAGCCTAGGTGAAAGTCCGACGTTAACCGGCGGCTTGGAGCTGGAAGTCCGAGGCCAGTCCTCCTCCCTCTTTCCCAAAAAAAGCTATAAGTGGGATTTCGTGGATCCGATGGGATTGAAGGTCGAACTCGAGTTCCCCGGCATGGGGAAATTCAACGAATGGGCCATCATCGGACCGTGGAAATGGGATCGTTCCAATATCCGCAATGCCTTCGTTTATGGATTGAGTAATGCCATGGGGCGTTGGGCACCGCAGACCCGTTTAGTTGAAGGATTCTTCAACGCCGATGGAAACGAACTAGGCTTGAACGACTATGTAGGCGTTTACGTCATGACCGATCAACTTGAGATCGAATCGGGGCGGGTCGACATTGAGGAACTTTCCCAATCAGACACCACGGGCGAAGACCTAACGGGCGGATACGTCCTCGAAATCGATGAGGTCGATGAAGACAAGTATTCTTGGGAAACCGAAAACGGCTTCCCCGGCGTGTTTACCTCCTTCCTCTTGATCGATTCGCCGAAAATCGATGACTTAGCTCCCGAGCAAATCGACTATATCAAAACCTACGTTCAAAGCATGGAGAACGCTCTCTTTTCCGGGCAAGACAACGACTGGAGCAACCGCGCCTATCTTCAATATTTGGACCGGGGCGCGTGGATCGATTACCATCTCATCAACACCTTCGTTAAGAACGTCGATTCATTTTGGCGGGGCACGAAATTCTATAAAGATCGCAATCAACGACTGGTTGCCGGCCCCGTCTGGGACTATGATCGCTCATTAGGGTCCGCCGATCCTCGTGATAATGAACCCCAGGCATGGAATGCTCCTGGGGACACCGACCAAGGATTCGGCGTTCAGTATTGGAGCATCGGTTGGTGGGGCTTACTAGCACAGGATCCCGAGTTTATCCAAGGCTGGTTCGACCGCTGGCAACAGCTCCGCGCCGGAGCCTACTCCCCCGAAGCGCTCGCCTCCCGAGTAGATGATCTAGCCAATCAAATCGGAACCGCAGCCGCTGGCCGCGAGGTCGCGCAATGGCCCACTAATTTAAGTGAACACGGCAGCTACAACGCTGAAATCGCCCACATGAAAGACTGGTTGAGGCAACGCGGATCATGGATCGATGGCATGTTAGTATTCCCGCCGACTCAATCCGTAAACTTTGACGGCTCGATCACGGTCACTCCAGTTCCTAACTCCGAATTGATCTACACCCTGAACGGTGCCGATCCGCGTCTCGCAGGCGGCGAACTAGCTCCCGACGCACTAAGGTCGTCCGGAGCGATGACTTTTCCGGCGGGGGCAAACATTCGCTATCGCGGCTACAATCGTTTTCTTGGGGCGTGGCCCGGCACTAAGTGGAGTCGCGCCCAACCAGGTAACATCGGTGCTCCCTACCAGCCTTCGCCGCGGTTAGTGAATTTGTCCTCTCGAGCTCGCGTCGAAGGTGGCGACAATATCCTCATTTCCGGCCTAGTAATCAACGATTCCGACAACAAGTGGGTGCTGTTACGTGGGATCGGTCCTTCCCTCGCCTCCTTCGGGGTGGCGGATCCCTTGAGCGATCCGGTCCTCACCATCTTCGATGACACGGGCGAAGTCGTGGCGCAAAGCACCGGATGGAGCACGAACACCGACCCCGATAGTATTTCTGATGCGGCCGAAAGCGTTGGGGCATTTCCCTTGGAAGAAAACTCGGGCGATTCCGGATTATTGCTCAACTTACCGGTCGGTAGATATTCGGTCCATGTTTCGAGCGCCAGTGGAGCGAGTGGAACCGTTCTAACCGAAGCCTATGAAATCGACGATATCGGCGCTCTGCTGAACCTGTCAGTCCGTGGTTCGGTGAGTGACAGCGCCAACCCATTGATTGCCGGATTCGTGGTGACCGGCGATCAACCCAAACGGGTCTTGGTGCGCGGAGTCGGCCCCAGTCTTGCCAACTACGGGGTCACATCATTCCTAGCCGATCCGAAACTCCTAATCGAATCCGAAGGGAGAATTATTGCCGAAAACGACAACTGGCACACGACTCACTCTGAATTAATCACAACGGCCAATCAATTGGTCGGAGCTTTCGAGCTCGATGAAGCATCAAACGATGCCGCAATCTTGGTTACCCTACCACCCGGTATCTACACGGCGGTGGTATCTGGAGCAGATAATTCAGCCGGCATCACCCTCGTGGAAGTTTACGAGTTGAAGTAGCATAGATCGTCGAATTGGCGTCGACTGACCCCATTTTCAAAGTAACCGGGCCCTCGGCGAATCCAAAACCCTTCGAATCGTTGTATTTATCCCTTCAATCTTAGGGATTCTATCTCCAACGTCAGGGTTTGGATATGGCTCTACCGACCCCTCCCGATGTTCTTCAACAACGCCAACTTTCGCTCGCTGAATTCAGCGGCGACGATACGGCGGCTAAACTTCGGCTGTTAGCCTGGATGCATTATGCGCGCCGGACCGACAATCGCATCCTCGAACTCTTTCGTCAGGGGCTGATCAAGGGCACCGTCACCGGTGGTCAAGGCAACGAAGGTCTCATTCTCCCCCTCGCCCTCCTCGCCGATAAGACGCAGGATACCGTCAGCTTCACTCACCGTGACCTGGGCGGACATCTGGTATGGAGCGGTCACCTCTGCGATCACCTCAATCAATACTTCGCCAACGCCGATAGCCCGACCAAGGCCCGTGAGGGTAACATCCACCACGGTGATCCCACCCAGCGATCATATCCGATGATTAGCCACCTCGGTGCGATGCTTTCAAATGTCATCGGGGCGACCGTCTCACTTCGTCGCCAAGGCCACGCCTCCGTCGGATTTACGTTTTTCGGAGACGGCGGTTCTTCCACCGGCGACATTCACGAATCACTCAATCTCGCTTCGCTAATTTCTGCGCCCGTTCTCTTTGTCATCGAGAACAACGGCTACGCTTACTCGACCCCAACCTCCGAACAATTCGCGCCCAAAACCGAGCTCTGGAAACGTGCGGCAGGTTACGGGATCGAAGGACGCTTCGTCGACACCACCAACGTGCTTGATTCGGTCGCCGCATTTTCCGACGCCATTGAGACCGTTCGCACCACCGGCAGACCCCTGCTCCTAGAAGCCCACACCCTTCGGCTTAGAGGACACGCGGCTTACGACACCTGTGACTACCTGCTTCCCGGCGAAACCGAGACGTTCAACGCCGCCGACCCTCTGCCCCGCTATCGGCGGCTACTCGCTGATGAAGGCCACCACGATTCACTGATCGCTCTGGAAACTGAAATTGATGCCTACATCGAGCAGTGCATCCAGATCTCGCTCGCCGTAGCTCGGCCCACCGCCGACCTCGCCGAACTTCACGCCGGCGTCTTCGCACCACCGGTCGCCAAGATCGAATGGTCTGCCGAGCCCGCTGAGCCCCAATCGCTGAACTTTGCTCAGGCCCTCAATCACGCTCACCGAAAAATCCTCACCGAACGTCCTGAGAGTCTGGTCATGGGCCAAGACATCGCGACCTACGGGGGTGCCTTCAAAGTGACCGACGGTCTGCTCGTGGATTTCGGCCGTGACCGCGTATTCAACACCCCGCTCGCCGAGAGCGCCTGCACTGGATTTGCCATCGGTCTCGCCCTCGCCGGCCACCGGCCCATCGAGGAGTTTCAATTCGCCGATTTCTCCACCGAAGCGACGACCCAGATCACGCTCAATGCCGCGACCTATCACTTTCGGTCCGGCGCGAAGGTGCCGATCGTTCTTCGCCTCCCCACCGGGGGCGGACTGACATTCGGTTCGTTTCACTCCCAAGAGCTGGAATCATTCTTTTTGGCCATGCCCGGCCTCAAGGCGCTCTACCCCAGCACCCCACAGGATGCATTCAATGCGCTGCTGGCAGCCTATGAGGACGACAACCCGGTGCTTCTATTCGAGCACAAAGGACTCTACCGCAGCGTCAAAGCTCCGGTGCAATACGATCCCAACTACCAATCGGTTTGGGAGCCTCGACACGTATCATCCGGGGACTTCGCCACGATAGTCACCTACGGCGAAATGGTCGGTTTGGCGACCGAGGTGGCGAAATACTTCGCCGAAGAATACGAGACGAATTTCGACATATTCGATTTGCGCGCCCTTTCACCACTTCGGCTCGACCCGATCAAAGCCTCCCTGGCCCGCACCCATCGGCTCATCATCCTGCACGAAGGTCGCATCACTCACGGTTTCGGAGCTGAATTGGTGGCTCGGCTCACCGAGGAACATTTCTTCGACCTAGAAGCTCCGCCGCTGCGAATCGGAGCCCACGACATGCCGGTCCCGTTTGCCCCCGAACTGGAGCAAGCCTATCGCCCAAATCGCGATGTCGTGATCGATCGGATCGCCGATTGGATCGGCTGAACAGGCTTCCCCTCCTCGCCACCACCCGCCAGCGTTTGCCCATGCCTCAGTTGAACGAAATCCCGGCAGAACGATGGTCGCGCCTCAAATTACTCGCGACCGACGTCGATGGTGTGCTGACCAACGGCAGCATTCATGTCTCATCGGACGGCACCGAAACCAAAACTTTCAGCGTCCTCGATGGCCTCGGCATGGTCCGCTTGCTCCGCGATGACTGTGTCGTAGCGTGGATCAGCGGACGCGCTTCCGGCGCGACTTCCGTGCGAGCGAAGGAACTAAAGATCCCTCACATCATCCAAGGTAGAGTGGATAAGGAAACCGCGCTCAAAGAACTCGCCTCCGCCCTGGGCTTCGCCGCCGAGGAATGCGCCTATGTGGGCGACGATGATATCGACGCCGGAGCTCTACGTTGGGCTGGAATTGGCATCACCGTTCCCCATGCGATCCAAGCGGCCATCGATGCCGCCGACTGCACCACCATCAAACCTGCCGGACACGGCGCGATCCGGGAAGTGTGCGACCGAATGCTCAGTCACCGCTCGACCAACTGCTCTTCGTGACCCAACGCGCGACCATCCAATATCTCTTTGTGATCGTCGGCATTCTCGGATTAGCCGCGCAGGACAATCGGGTCAGCACCAGTGCTCCGGTGAAAGATTACGCCGTCTCGTTTTTTAGCGATGAAGGCTATCCTCGAGTGCGCGTTATAGGTGAGGCCGCTGATTTGGCCGATACAAGTAAGGTGCGGCTAACCTGTATGGAACTGATTCTCTACAGTGGCCTAGCCGATCGCTCCGTCGAAACTAGCCTCGCCTCTCCTTTAGCTATTTTGGAACCGGAACCGGAGTTAGTGAGTGGCCCCGATGCCGTAAAACTGGTCCGCAGCGACTTCGAGGTCACCGGCTACGATTGGAGCTACGACCTTAAAGATCGTCGCATCCGTATCCGCCGCCAAGCCCGCGTCATTTTCAAAACCCCTCTAGACGGATTACTCGAATGAAACGTTTCCTTACACTTATTACGCTGGCGCTATTCGCCGCCACCGCGACTAGCCAAATCATCAACCCTTTGGCCGAAAAAGACACCATCTTGACGGCAGATGATCTGGATATGCGCAGCACGCCCACTGAAACCACGGCGATCTGCACCGGCAACGTGGTTTTGGAAGGCACCAACATGAAGATCTCTTGTGATCGATTGGAAATCATCGCTTCCCGGATCGGTGATCGCAACGCCACCATCGGAGAGTTCAAAGGCTTCAAATCTCTGATCGCCACCGGGAACGTCCGCCTCGTGCAGGGCGATCGCGAGGCCACTTGTGGTCGTGCGGAGGTGTTACCACTGGAAGAGAAAGTCGTCCTCTCACTCGACCCAGTCGTGATTGATCGATCATCCGACTTCATTGCAGCGGGCAGCCGCATCACTTTATTCCGGGGAGAGCGGCAGCTCAGAATAGAGAACGCCAAACTCACTGCTCCTCCGATCAAGGATCTCGGTGTTGGAGTTGAAGATGCGATCGACGACTCAGCCGCTGCCCCCTCCAACTAAATCCCGCACCCCGCCTCGTGTCCAACTCCCCTTCATCCTCCATCACAACCCAAGGCCTAGTTAAAACCTTTGGCCAGAAATCGGTGGTCAATGGCGTCGACCTGGAAATCGCAGCGGGGGAGATCGTGGGACTGCTCGGTCCCAATGGAGCGGGCAAGACGACCACCTTCTACTTGATTGTGGGGCTTATCGCTGCCACCAAAGGAGTCGTCAACATCGACGGACAGGACGTGACCAAGCTCAAGATGCACGAGCGTGCTCGCCTCGGCTTGGGTTATCTCCCCCAGGAGCCCTCCACTTTCCGGAAACTTACCGTCGCCGAAAACCTACTGGCGATCGTCGAAACGCTCCCAATCCCTCGCAACGAGCGCGCCGATATCGTCTCAGCCCATCTGCAGGAGCTGAATTTGAGTCACGTCGCCAATCAGAAGGCATTCACTCTTTCAGGCGGGGAACGTCGCCGACTAGAAATCGCTCGAGCCCTCGTCACCAAGCCGAAATTTCTGCTGCTCGACGAACCATTCGCCGCCATCGACCCCATCTCTGTTTCTGAGGTGCAACGTATAATCCTCGATCTCAAAGCGAAAGGGATCGGTATTATAATCACCGATCACAACGTGCGCGAAACTCTTCGTATCGTCGATCGCGCCTACCTTATCCATCAGGGCCGTGTGCTGACCAGTGGTCCGGGCGATTTTCTCATCAACGACGAGCAAGCGCGTGAAATATACCTAGGAAAAGACTTCAACCTTTAGCCAACGCAGACCATGCACCAACCGATCAACGGCATCACCGTAGACCATTTCTTCACCTGCTACAAAGACCAGCTGAAGCTCGAGCTCGTCAATGGGAAGAAGGGACTGCATCGACTCATCAAGGAAGGCACGATCAATCGCCCCGCCCTAGCCTTGACGGGTTTTTTTAAATATTTCGCGAACAAACGTATCCAAGTTTTGGGCGCGGCAGAAATGACCTATTTGCGCACCCTTACCTCCGAGCGACAGGAAGAGGTTTTTCGCCAGATGGCCAAGCGGCAGGTGCCTTGCTTTATTTTGACCCGCAACTACGTGCCCACCCGCGCGATGCTCAAAGTCTGCAAGGAAACCAACCTTCCGTTGATGCGCACGCCGATGATCACGAAACACGTGCTGAATCTGGCCACCCTAGCCGTGGACAACGAGTTTGCTCCTTCCACTTCCGAGCATGCCACGACCCTGGATATTAAGGGCATAGGGGTTTTGTTACGCGGCAATAGCGGCGTAGGCAAAAGTGAATGTGCGCTCGCCCTTATCGAACGAGGTTACTCGCTGGTCGCTGACGACCTCACTCAAATTAGTTTGGTCGATGAACGCGAATTAATCGCGACCAGTTCACCCTTGAATCGCGGCTACATGGAATGCCGCGGCATCGGCATTATCAATATTGGCGAAATGTTCGGCATCAAAAACGTTCGACTGGATAAGCGCATTGATCTGGTGGTCTCGCTGAGCGAATGGACCCCCGAGGTGGAGGAAGATCGCACTGGGCTGGAAGAGAACTTCTACGAAATCCTCGATATTAAGGTGCCGCACGTTGAGCTCTACGCTCGGCCCGGTCGAGATATCGCCCGCCTCGTTGAGGTGGCGGCATTGGTCCAAGCATTGAAACTCACGGGACACGATCCCGCAAAAGAGTTCAACGAGCGCCTCATCAACCATATGGCCCAAAAGGATAAGAGCCCTAAGCCCAAACCACGAATCACGCGTTTGGACCACGTTTGATCACCATTCCGCAGTTTAGGTTGTGTCGGACTGGACGAACCCTTAGGTCTGACCGTTTTCGGTAAAATGAGCGCATGGCTGACTTTCTAGACAATACTCCTGAACAGGCGGATCCATTCCGGGTGGAACGGGCTTTCTTGGTGGGAATTCAAAATCCCGATATGATGATCGGCGAAGCCGAGGATCTTTTGGCCGAGCTCAAAGAGCTCGTCGAAAACCTCGGGATCTCGGTGGTGGGCTCGACGTTAGTTAATCTGCGTAAACCCTCTCCAGCCAAATTGATTGGCAAAGGGAAAGCCGACGAGATCGTAGGCGAAGCGCGCCTGCTCGAATGCGATGTAATCGTTTTCGACGAGGGTCTGACGCCGGCCCAACAACGGAATTGGGAAGAGGATTCAAAGATAACGGTCATTGATCGCCAGGAGGTGATCTTGGACGTGTTTGCCGATCGGGCACACACCCGTGAAGCCGTGCTCCAAGTCGCACTGGCCCGGATGGAATACTCCCTGCCCCGCCTAACTCGCGCTTGGACCCATCTGTCGCGTCAGCGAGGCAAAGGTAATCTGGGCGGCGAAGGGGAAACTCAACTTGAACAGGATCGTCGTCTGGTGGGTAAACGTATCACCCGTCTGAAACGCGAGTTGATCGAAGTGCGACAACATCGTGGCGTGCAGCGCCAGAAACGCCGCCGCGTTCCCGTTCCTACCGCCGCGATAGTAGGTTATACCAACGCCGGCAAATCGTCCTTACTCAATGCCTTGACCGGAGCAAATGTACTGGCCGCAGACAAGCTGTTCGCCACGCTCGACCCCACGACGCGCCAACTCATTCTGCCGGGAAACCAGAAGCTATTGCTTACTGATACCGTAGGGTTTGTCCGGCGATTACCTCATGGTTTGGTCGAAGCGTTCAAGGCGACCCTCGAGGAAGCAGTAGTCGCGGATTTCATCATCCAAGTTTTGGACGTCACCGCGCCAGCAGTGGAAGAGCACATGCGAACGACTCGCGAGGTATTACAGGAACTCGGGGCCGAAGAACGCCCCAGCTTGACCGTCTTCAACAAGGTAGATGCGGCCTCCCCCGAACAATTGTCCCACGCCCGTCGCCTCGTGCCTGACGCACTGTTTCTCTCGGCCCAAAAGGGTGACGGCCTCGATGAACTCACCGCACACTGCAATGATCTGATTCGAGATAGGTTCGGTAGCGCTGAACTCCTCGTGCCTCATGATCGCTATGACGTTATCGCCCGATTGCGCAAAGTCGGACACGTCCAAGAAGAGGAACCCTTGGAAGAAGGCGTTCGATTGATCGGGCGCTTCCCGCCTTCTCAGAGCGGATTCTTCGCTCCCTTTCTGATCTCAGGTTAAATCAACGTCCGCGTAAGGCGGATTCGACCAATCATCAGTTTCAATCCGAAACCAGATCATCACTTCGGTGCAGGCCATCGGCGTGGATTCGACCACCACGCGTCCGCTGTGCTGCCGCACGATCGCATAGACTACTGACAATCCCAATCCCTTCGCCGCCGGACGAGTCGTGAAATAAGGATCAAATACCTGGTCTAAATTGGGTGCTGAGATCCCATCCCCACTGTCCCGCACCGTTAACCTCAAATAGGGCCCCAACGGCAGCAGAGAATCCTCATCGTTGGCTGTGATCGAAACGGGCTTCAGCACAATCTTGATCGTGCCTCCTCGCGACATGGCCTGAACGGCATTGAGCATCAAATTGTATATGACTTCCCGAAGCTACCCACGATCCGCCGGGATTTCCGGAACACTGTCGGCAATCTGCCAGATGATTTTGACTGAGGGGCCAGCTTCAAAGGCATCGACTTCCCGGCGCAAGAATGCCGCCAGATCAAGCGATTCAAGTTCCGGCTTTCGCTCCAAAGAAAGCGATGACAGTCGCTTCGTCAGATCCTGCGCGCGAAGCAGCGCTGCTCGCGCTTGGTCAAGCCCTCGGCGTCCTTCGATGGTCAATCTCTCCTGGTTCAGCACTTGAGTGGTCTGAACTTTGATCCGATCTAACAACCCATCGAAGTCTCGAGCGATCCCCTCCGCCAGTGAACCCAACGACTCCATCCGCGACGTCCGTTGCAAATCCGCTTCCAACTCAGAGGCTCGCTGCATCTGCTGTTCGATCTTAATGGTCTGCATCCACACGCGTCGACGTAAAGACCTGACCCAAAGCAACGAAATCAAGACTAAGCCAATCAGCGACGAAACCACGAGTGTTATCCGCTGGGGAGTCCACCAACCTTGCGCCCGGAGCAATTCAACATCATTGGGGGAACTCGCCAGAATTCGAAACCCCATCCGATTGCCTTGATCGTCGTAATTGAGCACGCCCACTCCCGTGACTCGCAAGAAGCTCCCCAGCGCTGGCAATTGCTGGATCCGATCTTCTCTGCTCAAAGAAAATTCAACCACAAATACTTCTGCGCCATTACGCAGCGCTAAATGGGTCTCTATTCCAAAATCAATTCGCTCGACCAAACGACCCTCGATCTCAACCAAAGACCCATCCGCCACTTTAGAAAGATCATCTCCGTCGGCAAACTTGCTCGAAGGAACGACATCGACCGAGCCTATAACCTGATAGCTCGCCTCACGTAGGATAGGATGATTTCCGTCCCTCCCCTGAAATCCGACTAAGTCGACCCGATCGCCTCGGCGGAGAGGTTGTAACTGTCGAGAGTGTACCCGAATTCCCATTTCCCCGTTCCCGACATAAATACGACCATTGCCATCCCAATGTAGCACCGAACCTTTCGTCCTGACGCGCTCGTGAAATGAGCGGGTCGAATCGAAACGATCCAGCTCGGCCAACGGAACGGCAGTGAGGGCGAAATGGTCGGCTTCAGCAGAGTCCAATACCTCCACCGTTTCAATATTAGGAACCCACAACTCCACCTCCCGTAGTCTCCGGTCATCATCCGCATCGACCACCCAAACCCCCGTGAGAGTCACCACTGATCCCACTAAATTTGACACCTCGGAAACCGAAGGAAACCGAGCGACCATTTCTCCCGATGCAGTGGAAATGTTTAGTCGGGCCGAGCCACCCTACCGCTGTGCGGCAAATACAAAACCTGTCATCTTCACCCACTGCGCCTCAGCCAGTCCCAGCATCGCCTGCTCCCAACTGATAGACTCCGCCCGCGGAAAATATTCTCTACCCTGATCTTCCACCGTTTCGGCTTTCACAATGGGAGCAAAATCGCCCACCTGAGTAACTCCCGTGACATTGATTAACTGTCCGGACGCAGGAACTTCCCCCAATTCGAAAGGCCACTCCACGCCCACTCCACCCGAACTGTCCTGCAAGAAGACTCTGCTCACGTTGGGTTGGGACCACGTGACTACTCCCGTGATCTCAACGGGATGAGCCTGCGCCGCCTGAGCCAAGGATAGTTCCATCACCGTCGCGGCCAACCGGTGCAAAAGAACCGGTCCGCTCACAATCGATACGGCCGCACTGGAACCAGGAACTTGGCGCCACAATGCATGGGTCAATCTACGTTCGATCCCGTCGACTACGGGACGACCAATTACTTCGACGTTCACGTCAGAATCAGGAGCGCGACGTTGACCGATTTCGATTCGGATCTGACCCGTTTCATCCCGCAGCCAGAAGGCCCCACTTGCCATCGGCCCGATCCGACGCCCTACCACTCGAATCAAATCCGCATCACTCAATGTGTTTTCCACATTTCCGATCGCCAACGCCGGGGTATCAAACTTGAGGTAATTTTCGAGGCGGGAAATTGAGTCGATCTATTCGCTGCTCGCACAAAAAACCTCGAGCCGATCCACGTCCCCATTGTTTTCAAATTTCGGGGCATAGACTCCCGTCAAGCTTACGATCTCACCCTCCAATTGAGGAACAGGTTCTTCAGGATTTAACATGACCCAAATTGCCACCCGCTGACCTCCGGCTATCAATCGAAGCTCGAGGTGTTTGGCCTCGAGCAACTCCTGGCTCTCGACCAATCCTTTCATCCGCACGAGCCTGTCGATCCACTCCTGATGATTCACCTGCCCCGGATTGATCAAACTGCTCTCCAATGGCGTATTGCCATGCACTTCCTAGGTGGCTTCACCAATCGAAAAGGTGTTTTGCATCGGATTGGTGTAGCCGGTTACCGATACCTGATCTCCCGCCCGAATCGGCAAAATTTCACTAGGAAAGATATACGTGGCAATGGAATCGCTCCTCACATGCAGCACTTGCCACTCCGGATCGCAAAACAGCACTTCGAAATCGAGATCAATAGGTTGGGCTTGGTCGCGCTCAGTCGCGGATAATACCCAAAAGTCTTCCAAACTCGTGATTTTGGAGGCTGACCCCGACTCCCCCTCGGAGTTTTGAGCCACGCCGACCAGCGTTAAAAGACACGCTCCAATCAACCAAATCATACTCAGCAAGACCAGATTGGGAAAAGAGTGAAACCGCGGCGACATACTCATGGTTTCAACCAGCTCACCTCTGGGCTCAAGTCCGTTTCGCCTCCGATTGGCCGAAGGGCCTGATATCATACCGGACGAGGTCCTCTGATATTTCAGCCTTCCAAGAAGCAATTTTGCGCAGATCTAATCCCATATCTAGGTGAATTGATGCGATCTCGCGCTTGACGAGCTAAGCATTCATCCCACGATCCCCTCCTCTTGCCCGATGGTGTAATGGTAGCACTGGTGACTTTGACTCACCCAGTCATGGTTCGAACCCATGTCGGGCAGCCATTCAAAGAATGGCGGAACGCAGGGGTGAGAACCTTG